>JANOSS010000014.1:0-68024 GCA_031415995.1 Caulobacter sp.
GGTCTCGACCGACTTCAACCACATCGCCGCCAGCTCGACGGCGGCCCTGGCCCAGACCCAGGTCATCGAAGGCAAGCTGGGCCGCGTGCTCAGCTGGTACGACAACGAATGGGGCTTCGCGACCCGCATGAGCGACACCGCTCTTGTGATGTCGTAGTACCTCTAAAGCCTGCCAAACCCCCGCCCCTCCCAGAGAGGCGGGGGTTTTCTCTGCCCGTTACCGTCTTTCGATCTCAGGACACCCCATGCCCTTCCGCACCCTCGACACCGCCGATCTCGCCGGCAAGACCGCCCTGGTCCGCGTGGACTTCAATGTGCCCGTCGAGGGCGGCAAGATTTCGGATGACACCCGCCTGCGCTCGGCCCTGCCGACCATCCAGTACCTGACCGGCAAGGGCGCCAAGGTGGCGCTGCTGGCCCACTTCGACCGGCCCAAGGGCAAGGTGGTTCCCGAGATGAGCCTGGCCTTCGTGGCTGAGCCCCTGGCCAAGCTGTTGGGCGCGCCGGTGGCCTTCGCCAGCGACTGCGTCGGCGACGCGGCCGCTGCCGCCATCGCGGCCCTGCCGGCCGGCGGTGTCGCCCTGCTGGAGAACGTCCGCTTCCACGCCGGTGAAGAGACCAACGACGCGGCCTTCGCCGCCGAGCTGGCCGAGCTGGGCGACCTCTATGTCAATGACGCCTTCAGCGCCGCCCACCGCGCCCACGCCTCGACCGAAGCCCTGGCCCGCGCCCTGCCGGCCTATCCGGGCCTGGCCATGCAGCGCGAGCTGGAGGCCCTCGACTCGGCGCTGGGCAATCCGCAGAAGCCGGTGATCGGCATCGTCGGTGGCTCCAAGGTCTCGACCAAGCTCGACCTGCTCAACAACCTCGTCGCCAAGCTGGATCGCCTGGCGATCGGCGGCGGCATGGCCAACACCTTCCTCTACGCCCAGGGCCACGATGTCGGCGGTTCGCTGTGCGAGAAGGACCTGGCCGACACCGCGCGCCAGATCATCGAAAAGGCCAAGGCCGCCGGCTGCGAGCTGCTGCTGCCGGTCGATGTGGTGGTGGCCAAAAAGGTCGCGCCGGGCGTCGACGCCGAGACCCGCGCCCTTGCCGACGTGCAGCCTGACGACCTGATCCTCGACGCCGGCCCCGAGACCGCCAAGCGCCTGCTGGCCGCCATGGACGCCAGCAAGACCCTGATCTGGAACGGCCCGCTGGGCGTGTTCGAGGTACCGCCGTTCGACGAAGCGACCGTTGCGGCGGCGAAACATGCCGCCCAGCTGGCGAAATCGGGTAAGATCGTCGCCGTGGCCGGCGGCGGTGATACGGTGTCGGCGCTGAATCACGCGGGCGTCGTGGGCGACATGACCTTCGTGTCGACCGCTGGCGGCGCGTTTCTTGAGTGGATGGAGGGCAAGGACCTGCCCGGTGTCTCGGCTTTGAACACCTAGGGTTTCAGATTTTTCAGGCGCGGACCTCCGTGAGGGGTCCGCGTGAGCTACCGGACGACCTGGGCAGAGAACGCAAAAGCGTCACGCCCCAAAAACAAGAAACGACCCAAACCTTTCAAGCTTGCAGGAGAGATATCACGTGGCGAGGATCACGCTTAGGCAGTTGCTGGACCATGCGGCGGAGCATGAGTACGGGTTGCCGGCCTTTAATATCAACAACATGGAACAGGGTCTGGCGATCATGGAGGCGGCCGACGCCGTCAACTCGCCGGTCATCATCCAGGCCTCGCGCGGCGCGCGATCCTACGCCAACGACATCATGCTGGCCCGCATGATCGACGCCCTGGCCGAGATCTACCCCCACATTCCGGTGTGCATGCACCAGGACCACGGCAACGGCCCGGCCACCTGCGCCACGGCGATCCAGTACGGCTTCACCTCGGTGATGATGGACGGCTCGCTTCTGGAAGACGCCAAGACCCCGGCCTCCTACGAGTACAATGTCGAGGTCACCCGCAAGGTGGTCCAGATGGCCCACAGCTGCGGCGTGTCGGTCGAGGGCGAGCTTGGCGTGCTCGGATCGCTCGAGAGCGGCATGGGCGAGGCCGAGGACGGCCACGGCTTCGAAGGCGTGCTGAGCCATGATGAGCTGCTGACCGATCCCGACCAGGCGGTCGACTTCGTCGGCCAGACCGGCGTCGACGCCCTGGCCATCGCCATGGGCACCAGCCACGGGGCCTACAAGTTCACGCGCAAGCCGGACGGCGACGTCCTGGCCATGAACGTGATCGAGGAAATCCACCGCCGCCTGCCCAACACCCACCTGGTGATGCACGGCTCCAGCTCGGTGCCGCAGGACCTGCAGGACATCATCAACCAGTACGGCGGCGAGATGCCCCAGACCTGGGGCGTGCCGGTCGAAGAGATCCAGCGCGGCATCAAGCACGGCGTCCGCAAGATCAATGTCGACACCGACAACCGGATGGCCATGACCGGCGCGATCCGCAAGATCTTGATGGAAAAACCCGGCGAGTTCGATCCGCGCGCCTATCTGAAGCCCGCCAAGGAAGCCATGCGCAAGGTCTGCCAGGCCCGCTTCGTCGAGTTCGGCTCGGCCGGCCACGCCGACAAGGTCAAGGCGCTGTCGACCGCGACCATGGCCAAGCGCTATGCCTCGGGCGAACTGCACGCCAAGTTCGGCGCCTCGGCCGGCAAGGTCGCGGCCGAATAGGCTTTCAACGCTGGATGAGACGAGGGCCTCCCGGAGCGATCCGGGGGGCCTTTCTCAGGCGTCCGTGATGCTGCTGTCGGCCGGGTCGGGCCGCGGGAAACGGCTGATCAGCTTGAGCGCGGCCGCGCTGACCGCGCCGCACAGGGCCACCGCGAGGCTGTACCACAGGGCCACGAACAGGAACGTCGAGGCCCGGCAGTGCACGCCGTAAACGCTGGCCGCCACCCCGCCGCAGAACAGGCCGACGAACAGGCCTGTCAGCCCCGGACGCTCCAGGTCGACGCTACTGAGGCCCACCCCGGCGACCAGCAGCATGGGAACCGCCAGCGCGGAGACGTAGACGGCGCAGTACAAGGCACCGCCCGGATTGAAGATGTGGGCGATCAGGGCCGCGTCCAGGCCGGGGGCCTCGAAAACAGCGGCGATGACCATGACGGCGACCAAGGCGCCGCCCGTGGCCAGGGCGGGCCACAGCGGCGCACCGGGGCGCGCTGCGGCTGTCGCCCCGCCCAGGGCAATGGCGGCCAGGGCGGCCGTGTAGAGGCCCTTGACCCAGAAGAACGGCTGGCCGATCGCGGTCCAGAAATCCGGCCGGGGGGCCAGCCACAACAGCACCAGCAGCACCGCAGCCAGAGCGCCTGCGGCAGCAAGTTCCACAAGACGTGTCTGAAGCGAACCTGTCGACCACGCGAGAGCGGCCGCCGGCGCCTCGTCGGGGAGGACGAGGACGTCGTCTTTGATCACGGGCGACCCTCCCCACAAGGTGTCATAATCAGCTATGGGATCCGTGGTTGCATAGGGTTCGCAATCGCGGCTCTGGCAGATGAAGATCTGCCCCAACGCTTGTCAACCGACGTTATGAGAGCGTAACCAGACGTGATCGCAGCGGGCGCGCGGCCCGACCCTGCTGCTCACCAGCGCAGCACCCAGCGGCCAACCACGGTGCCCAGGGCCCCGACCAGCAGGACGCCCAGCGTGTACCAGAGCCCCACGAACATCATGGTGCTCTCGCCGCAGTGCAGGCCGTAGACGGTGGCGCAGACCGCGCCCGAGAAGACGCCGGCCGCGAAACCGGCCAGGGCGGGCCGGGTCGGCGCCAGGTCGCGCATCGCCACAAGGGCCGCAGCCAGCATCGGGACACCCAGCATCACGATGTTGCGCAGGCAGTTCGTGATCGAGTTGCCCATGATCATCGGCATGCGCGCTTCAGGCGCGGCGGCCATCAGCCTGGACAGGGCAATGCCGATGTACAGCGCCAGCACCACGCCGGCCAGCCAGAAGGCCTTGCGCCCCGAGGCTCCCGGCCGCGCCAGGCGCTCGCACGCCCAGAAGCCCGCCACGCCCAGCAGGGCGGTATAGGCCGCCTTCATCCAGAAGAAGCGGGTGATCATGGCCTGGGAGAGATCGGCGCGGGTGTGCAGCCAGGCCAGCACCAGCACCAGGACGATCAGGGCCCCCGCCAGGGTCGTCAGGCCCAGACGGCGGGCCGCGCCGCCACCGGGCGCCGGGCCGGCATTGGCGGCCAGGGCGTCGATCAGATCATCGGTCCGCATGGCGCATCCTTTCGGCCAGGGACTTCAATGCCCGGTGCAGGGCGACCTTGGCCGCGCCTTCGGAAATGCCGGCCCTTGCGCCGGCCTCGGCCAGGCTGAGGCCGGCCAGCTTGACGTCGCTGACCAGGATGCGCTGCCGATCGGGCAGACTGGCCAGGGCGCGATCCAGTTCCAGCCCCACGCCGGGATCCTGCTCCTCGGCGGCCAGGAATTCGGAATGGTCGTCGATCGGCAGGGTCTGGCGGATCTTGCAACGCCGCCAGTGGTCGATCAGCTTGTAGCGCGCCACGGCGTGCGCCCAGGCGGTGAACGACAGGGACGTATCCCACGTCGCCCGCTTGATATGCACTGCCAGCAGCGTCTCCTGCACCATGTCCTCCACATCACCGGGCGCGCCGGACATCCGGCGCGCAAAATAGGCGCGCAGCCGAACACCCAGCAGGGCCAGACACTCGCGATAGGCCGGGGCGTCGCCATCCAGCCCGCGCAGCATCAGCGCCTTCAGTCGGGTTTCGGTGTCCGTCACGCATCCCCCTATTCGCGCGGCCTGGCCAAATGGTTACACGGCCCGCGCGTGAGCCGGAACCCACCGATCGCAGCCGGGAAATTTTGGCCGGGAAATTTTGGCCGGGAAATTTTGTTCGTCGAGCGGTGTAACCTTTGACGGCGCCGCGCCGTATTCCCCCTCGACCGACCAACAGGAGCGGTCACGGACATTCACCCCGAGGAGCCAGTCCCATGCACCGCACCAACACCGCCGCCGCCGCTCTCGCCGCCGTCTTCGCCCTGTCGGCCGGTGCCGCCATGGCCGCCGACACCATGGGCGCCACCAAGCCCGCGATGGAAAAGTGCTACGGCGTTTCCAAGGCCGCCCAGAACGACTGCAAGGCCGGCGCAGGCACTTCGTGCGCCGGCACCTCCAAGGTCGACTATCAGGGCGACGCCTGGAAGCATGTCGCCAAGGGCACCTGCGTGACGATGAAGACCCCCAAGGGCATGGGCTCGCTGACCCCCAAGGCGATGTAGGCAAATTCCACTGTCATCCCGGCCGCACCCCGGCGAAAGCCGGTCCCGGCTCGGCGCGCCTCGCATTTGGCCGGGATGACAGTCGTTTTTGGATAGCGAAAATGACCCCGACAGCCGGCCTTGGCCTGAAACCCCAACACTATGACGACGCGCTCGCCGCGACGGCGCCGGGTCTGTGGTTCGAGGTCCATCCCGAGAACTACATGTCGGCCGGCGGACCCCGCCTGTCGGCCCTGGCGGCGATCCGCCAGCATCACCCGCTGTCGCTGCACGGCGTCGGTCTGTCCTTGGCCGCCGACGCTGATCCCGACCCCGAACACCTGTCGGCGCTAAAGAGCCTGGTCGACCGCTTCGAGCCGTTCGTGGTCTCCGAGCACCTGGCCTGGTCGACCCATCGCGGCGTTCACCAGCCCGACCTGCTGCCCTTTCCCGGCACCCGCGCGGCCCTGACCCGCATCGCCGGCAATATCGGCCGCATGCAGGACGCCCTGGGCCGGACGGTGCTGGTGGAGAACCCCTCACTGTACCTGCCGCTCACGGGCCATGATCTGGACGAGACCCAGTTCCTCTGCGCCCTGGTCGAGACGACCGGCTGCGGCCTGCTGGTCGACGTCAACAACGTCTTCGTCAGCGCCCACAACCTGGGCTACAGCGCGCAGGCCTATCTCGACGCCCTGCCCGCCGCCGCCATCGGCGAAATCCATCTGGCCGGCCACGGCCCGGACGAGGGCGGCTCGGGCCTGCTGATCGACACCCACGGCGCGCCGATCGCCGAAGGCGTGTGGACGCTGTATCGCCACCTGATCGACCGCATCGGCCCGCGCCCCACCCTGATCGAACGCGACGACGACGTGCCCGCCTTTGCCGTGCTGATGGCCGAGCGCGACCAGGCCCAACTGGCTCTGGACAGTGCGCGGCGGCAGCCCGCCCATGTCTGACCTGCTGGACTTTCAGGACGCCTTCGTCGCGGCCCTGGGCGGTGCCCCCTCGGCCCTGTCGCCCTGGCTGCCATCGCACGAGGCCGATCAGCCGGGTCTGTCAGTCTATCGCAACACCATCGCCAAGGGCTGCGTCGACGCCCTGGCCGCCAATTTCCCGACCGTCGCCGGCCTGGTCGGAGACGACTGGTTTCGCGCCGCCGCCGCCCTGTTCGCCCGCAAGGCGCCGCCGGCCAGCGCCGCCTTGCTGGACTATGGCGAGGCCTTTCCGGCCTGGCTGGATCGCTTTCCGCCGGCCCGGGACCTGCCCTATCTGGCCGGCGTCGCCCATCTGGACCGCCTGTGGATCGAGGCCCTGTTCGCGGCCGAGGCGCCGTCGCTGGGCGCAGGCGCCTTCGCCGAGCTTGCGCCCCAGGCGCTGGCCGCAGCGCGGGTTGCGCTGCACCCGTCAGTGAGGTTCGCGCTGTTCGAGGCCGGCCTGCCCAGCCTGTGGGTCGGCGCCCGCCAGGGCCGCGACGATCTGGAGTTGTCCGAAGCCGCCCAGGGCCTGCTGGTGAGCCGATCGGGACCTTCAGTGGCTTACCGCGTGGTTGGTCCCGCCGACTGCGCCTTCCTCGCCACCTGCCGGACCGGCGGCTCTCTCGCCGACGCCATGGGCCAGGCGGCGGATGCCGATCCCGCCGCGAATCTGCAGACCCTGTTTGCCGCCCTGATCGCCGACGGCGTGTTCAGCGGCCTCATTGCCGGATCAAAGCCATGATCACCGTCATCCTGAAATCCCTCGACAGCCTCGCGCAGATCGCCCGCAAGCTGTTGCCCGACGACGTCCTGACCCTGGTCGCCCGCCTGGGCATAGCCAGTGTGTTCTGGCTGTCGGGGCGCACCAAGGTCGACGGCGTGCTGCATATCACCGACGGCACCTATTCGCTGTTCTCGGACGAATACGCCCTGCCGCTGATCCCGTCCGACATCGCCGCGCATCTGGCGACCTACAGCGAGCACCTGTTCTCGATCCTGCTGGTCCTGGGACTGTTCACGAGGCTGTCGGCGGTAGCGTTCCTGGGCATGACCCTGGTCATCGAGATCTTCGTCTATCCCGACGCCTGGAGCACGCACCTGTCCTGGGCGGGTCTGCTGCTGCTGATCCTGGCCAAGGGCGGCGGCCGGTTCAGCCTGGACCGCGTTTTGCGCATCGGCTGAACGCCGCAAAGGTTGTGCGACAATACGCCTCAGGGTATTATTGGCCTGGCCAATTCCCGTTAAGCTTGTTTTATTCGCCGCGCGCCATCGTCACGTAACGCGGTTGGGCGAACTGGAGCGGCGACATGGCGGATCCAACAGCAAGCGCGGTGCTGACCTTCAACTTCAGCGAGGCCAGCGCTCTGATCGTCGATGAAAACGCCGGCTTCATGGACCTCACCGCCCTGATGCTTTCCGGCTTCGGCTTCCGAAAGCTTCACCGATGCCAGAGTCTGGGGGAAAGCCACGCCTTCAGTCAGGACGTAGAGGTCGACCTGATCCTCGTGGATCCTTTTCCGCGAGCCGACGAAGGCCTGGCGCTGATCCGCGACCTGCGCCAGCGACAACAACCCACTGACCCGCCGCTGGTGGTCATCGTCGTGACCGGCCACACCCCCCGGGAGTTGATCCAGGAAGCCCGGGCCGTGGGGGCCGACTATGTCGTGGCCAAGCCCTTCTCGTCGTCGACCCTGCTGGAGCGGATCCTGTGGAGCGCCGCGCCGACGGCACCCCGCACCCGCAGCGGTGAAAATCCCGGCAATGCCGGCGTCCAGGCACAGACCATCGACCCGCTGCACCAGGCCGCCCTGGCGCTTCTGCAGTGAGCCAGCCCAGCCGACTCACCCGCTTCATCGACCTCCCGGATGGACTGGCCGTCGACGAGGCCCTGGCCAAGGCGGACGCCGGCCTGGAGTCCCACCGGCAAGCTGCGGTTCAGGTGATCGACCTGGCGCTCGGCGAACTGGCCGCCGCCGGAAGCCAGGCCTCAGCTGAAGCCCTGGCCCGGCTCTCCGACAGTATCGGGAGCCTGGCGGGCATGTTCCAGCTGGACGCCCTGTGCCGGGCCGCCAAGCGGCTGGGCGATATCGTGCGCCTCCGGCACGAGCGCGGCGCCGCCGAGCCCGACCTGATCGACCTGCACATCACCGCCCTGCGGATCATCCGAGCTCAGCCCGGCGGCCAGGGCACGGCCGAACTCCTCGAGGGACTGGACCAGATCGCGGCGCGTGAGGCCCGGCGGGCCTCACGCTAGAACTGGTGCCGGGCGTGTTACCAGCCGCCGTAGATCGGCCTGAACTGATATTCCAGTTCGCTCACCTCGCGCTCGGCGTCACGCGTGGCCCAGTCGGCGCGGCGGCCGTCCTCGATGGCGGCGCGGCGCTCGCTGCGAAGGCGGTTCAGGCGGTCGCGAAGTTCACGTTTCTGCTCGTCGTTGAGCACGGGATTGCGCAGTTCATCCTCGACGCCGCGCGCCTCGCGATCGCGTTTCTCGGCGCGCTGGTCGGCGCTTTCGCGATCGGATCGCGCCTGGCTCAGTCGCGAGGCCGCCGCATGGATCAACTGGCCGTCGGCATAGGCCGGCAGGAAGCGGCCTGCGGCGGGTTCGGGACAGACCCCGGCATAGCTATGGCCCAGGCGGCCCTCGCGAAAGCCGCGATCCGGCGTGCAGTAAAGTCTCAAGCCCTGGGCGCGAGCGGCGAAATAGGGCGCGGGATCAGGCGCAACGCCGGTCTTGGCACAGGCCTTGGCATGGTCGTCCAGCCGGCTTTGCGGATGGCCAGCCTCGCCGTCCTTGAAGCCGATGCCGGCCCAGTCGCCTTGCAGGCAGGCCTCCTGGCTGATCGTCGCGCAACTGGCCAGAAGCAGGCCACCCGCCAGGAGCGGAAACCACAAGAACGGACGCATGTCAGAAACTCCCCAGAGGTTGGCTGGGAGCTAAAGCTTGACCACATGAATGGTCAATGAACCCGGTGCAGTCAGCCTAGAGCCCTTTCCGACCTGATGGCTTCATCAGGGTCGGGCGAAAAGGGCTCTAAATCAGAAGTTTAGAGCGTTTTTCGATCCGATAACCGTTTCACACTTATCAGAAATGACCCTAGTGCAGGGTCGGCCCCTGCGGGCGTCGCCACAGCTGGGCGGTCAGGGCGTTGGCGACGCCCAGCCAGCCCAGATCAGGCGCCGTGCCACCACCGACCTTGCGGGCCTCGATCGCGTAGGCGGTGGAGGCCGCCAGCGACGCGGTCGCCGCCGTAACCTGCCCGCCAAGGCGCTTGGCGCCCAAACCCAGCCACAGGGCGTTGAAGCCCTGGGTCAGGCTCCACAGGGTCAGGGCCCGCGTGCGGGCCGGACTGGCCGGCGCGTTCCAGGTGCGCAGGCCAGACAGGGTCATGGCGATGAACAGCGGCGGCAGGATCAGGCTGGTCAGCGGCTTGGGCTGATGGGCGACAGGCTCGTGCATCTCGGCGAACTCGACCGCATACATCTCGTCGTCCAGCACAGTCTCGTGCCGACGGCCCATGGCCAGGGCCGCCAGGATGGCACCGCCGGCCAGCAGGGCTCCCAGCACGATCTGGGCGGCGGGATGATTTTCCTCGCGGGCCTCGACCTCAAAGGCCTCGCGGCCCGCGCGGGCGGGCGTCCGGTGATGTCTGCCGTTCAGGATGCTCATGCCCGGATTCCTCGCTAAACTGGCTGTCTAACCGATCGGGACAGGCTTGGTTCCCACCCTGGCCTCGACGGCCTTATGATGGGTACGTTTTGGGCCAGGCGCCAGCGCCCAGGTCGCCAGTATGAGCAGGAACCATGACGCCGACGCTGCGCGACGCCCGCCCCGAAGACATCGAAACCGTGCGCGCCGTCGAGCGTGCTTCGGCCCAGCGGTTCATCGGCCTGATGGACGCCCTGGCCGCCGACGAGCCGTCATCGCCCGAGGTGCTGGCGACGCGCATCGCCGCAGAGGGCCTGCTGGTCGCCATCGACGCGGGTGCGCCCGTCGCCTTCGTGATGTTCCGGCCGGTCGAGGACGGGCTCTATATCGAGCAGATCGACGTGCTGCCCGGCTTCGCCGGCCAGCGGATCGGCGCGCGGCTGCTGGACGCGGCGGCAGACCGGGGCAGGGCGCGCGGGCTAAGCGCCCTGACCCTGTCGACGTTCCGCGCCGTGCCGTGGAACGCGCCCTGGTATCGCCGGCTGGGCTTCGTCGATATCGCCGACGCCGCCCTGACGCTCGGCCTGCTGGAGATCCGCCGGGCGCACCTGGAGCGCGGGCTGGACGAGGCTGCGCGGACCTTCATGCGGCGTCCCGTCTGATTTGGCCCCGTCCGATCGGCGGTCCCCGATCAGCGGTTGGCCGGAGCGCGCGTCAGGCCGTCGATCAGGGCCTCCATGGCGCCCAGATTGAGCAGTCCCGCCTGGCGGATCTCCTCACGGGCCAGAATCTCCGAGGTGACAATCACGCCGCCTGACGCGGTGCGCTGCGCAAACCCCGTGCTGGCCAGCTTGACCACATGGCGGCGGGTGGTTTCCACGGGAATGCCCAGGGACCGGGCCAGGGCCGAAACGCTCACGGGGCGACGCATCTCGTCGGGAAAGAATTCTCCGGTGATGACCTCAACATAGTCCGGCTGCTCGCGCAGGTGCTCTGTGCCGGCCTGGGCGGCGGCGATGAACACCAGGGCCCGGTCCATGTCGCCGTCAAAAAGATCGGTGAAAATCCGAATCATCCGCAGGGCGTAGTCCGCGCCCAGGCTCAGATGGTGGCGGTTCACGAACGGCGTCTTGCTACGTTTCATCATCAGGCGAGGAGCGGCTTTGTTTCATCATGAATTCAAGAAGCTTACTCAATTTGGACATCTAGTTTCAGAACTTAAGGCGTTGTTTATGCGGCAGGCAGCACGTTAACCGGCAATTAGCGGGGCCAAAAGCAATGCGTTTGCGACTGTCTGGGGCAATGAACCTGTTTGGCGCCATGCTGGCAGGTGGTTTGCTGGTCCTGGTCGGGGTGTCCTGGTTCGCCATTGAGACGGTGCGGGTCGGCGGCCCGCTCTACGACAGGATCGTCGAAGAAAAGGACCTGACGGCCGACATCCTGCCCCCGCCTCTCTATGTGATCGACGCCTATCTCGACGCCAAGCTGGCCTTCGCCGCCGCTGGCTCGAGCGACCTTCAAGCTGCGGAAAAGGAGTTCGCCAAACACCGCGGTGAGTATGAAGCACGGCTGACGCACTGGCAGGCGATCAACTTCGACCCCGAGGTCAAATCCGTGCTGATGGGCGAGAGCGACGCCCAGGTCCAGATCGTCTGGACGTCGGCCGACGCCATGTTCAAGGCCCTGTCGAGCGGCGACACCGCCAGCGCTGCGGCCCATGAAGCGCAGATGACCCAGGCGTTCGAGGCGCATCGCGCCGCCGTCGAAAAGGTCGTTCCCATTATTGCCGCCGACCAAATCAAGATCGAAGCTGCTGCTTTTACGGAAGAAGTCCAGCTGCTGAGCCTGATGGGCGCAGTGTGCCTGTTACTGGGCGGCATCATCGTCGGCGGTGTCTGGGCGATCAGTCGCGGCGTCATCCGCCCTGTCCAGGCCATTACCGGCTATATGGGCCAGCTGGCTGCGGGCGACTACGAGCGGGCCGTGCCCTTCGCCGGCCGTCACGACGAACTGGGCGACATGGCCAAGTCCGTGGCGGTGTTCCGCGAAGGCGTTCTGGAACGCCGGGCGCTGCGCCAGGAGCAGGATGACGAACGCCGGACCGCCGAGAGCGACCGCCGCTCCAATGAGGACCAGCGCATCGCCGCCGAGCAGCAGCGCGACAGCGCCATGCATAGCGTGGCCCAGGGCCTGGACCATCTGTCAGCGGGCGACGTCGCCTACCGACTGGAAACGGCCTTCGCGCCGGAATATGAGCGCCTGCGCGGCGACTTCAACACCGCCGCCCAGAAACTGACCCAGACGCTGAGTCAGATCCGCCAGTCCTCCAGCGGTGTGGGATCGGGCGCGGCCGAGATCGCCCAGGCCGCCGACGACCTGTCGCGCCGCACCGAGCAGCAGGCCGCCAGCCTGGAAGAAACCGCCGCCGCTCTGGACCAGATCACCTCGACCGTGCGCCAGACCGCCGACGGCGCCCGCAAGGCCGACCTGATCGTCGCCGACACCCGTCGCCAGGCCCAGGCCACCGAACAGGCCGTCGGTGCCGCTGTCCGCGCCGTCGGCGAAATCCAGACCTCGTCCAACCAGATCAGCCAGATCATCGGCGTCATCGACGAGATCGCCTTCCAGACCAATCTGCTGGCGCTCAATGCCGGCGTCGAGGCGGCGCGGGCCGGTGAAGCCGGTCGCGGCTTCGCGGTCGTGGCCCAGGAGGTGCGGGCTCTCGCCCAGCGCTCCGCTGACGCCGCCAAACAAATAAAGGTCCTGATCGGCACGGCCTCAACCAAGGTCAACGAAGGCGTGGGCCTGGTCGGCCAGACCGGCACGGCCCTGGGCGATATCCTGGAGCGGGTGGGCCAGATCGCCGCCCTGGTGACCGAGATCTCGGCCTCGTCTCAGGAACAGTCGACCGGCCTGAACCAGGTCAATGTCGCCATCAACCAGATGGATCAGATGACCCAGCAGAACGCCGCCATGGTCGAACAGACCACGGCGGCGGCGCATTCGCTGCGCACCGAGTCGGGACGTCTGGCCGAACTGGTCGGCCAGTTCAACCTGGAGCCGGCGACGCGCACCCGGCGCGCCGCCGCCTGACAGATCAGCCGGCCGGCAGTTCGCCCATGGCGCTCTGCAGATAGTTCTGCTCGCCGATCGACTTGACCAGGCCCAGCTGCATTTCGAGGAAGTCGATGTGCTCCTCGGTGTCGCTGAGGATCTCGCGCAGCAGCTCGCGGCTGACATAGTCGCGGACCTGTTCGCACTGGATGATGCCGGGGATCAGGGTCTCGCGGCCGCCGACCTCGACGGCCAGGTCCGAGGTCAGGCACTCGGGCACGGTCTCGCCGATCTTCAGCTTGTGCAGGTCCTGCAGATTGGGCAGGCCTTCCAGGAACAGGATGCGATGGATCAGCTTGTCGGCGTGCTTCATCTCGCCGATCGACTCGTCATAGGTGATCTTGCCCAGGCGCTTGAAGCCCCAGTTGTCGTACATGCGCGCATGCAGGAAATACTGGTTCACGGCGGTCAGCTCATTGGTGAGCACCGCGTTGAGCAGGCGGATAATTCCGGGATCGCCTTGCATGGCGGGTCTCCTTCAAGTGCGAGTCACGCCGACCCTGCGGCAAGGCGCAGCGGGCTTCAACAGCTATGTCTGCAAGTGTTTCGCGCTTTCACGGAAATCGTGACGCGGCGGGCCGACCCTATTCGGCGGCGTATGCCAGGGCCTGACGGCTGTCTTCGATCATCTGGCGCATCTCGCAGACGCACTTGGCGCACTGGGCCTGGCAGCCCTTGTGGCGAAAGATCTCGGCCGGGCGGCTGGCGCCCGCGTCGATGGCGGCGCGCACTTCGCGCTCGCGGATGCCGTTACAGTTGCAAACGTACACGGAAGCAAAGCCCTTGCCGAATGAGTGTCATTCTCATGTAGCGAAGGATGCAGCCTTTTGCAACTGACTCTCACTATGGTTCGCAGCGGCGTGAGGTCGCGGTCCTTTAGGCTGACGACTTGGGCGCGGGCGCGAATTGGCGTAATTCCCGCGTCATGACCCTCGATTGCCGCCTCTATCTGATCACCCCGCCGACCCTGACCGACCTGCACGCCTTCGGCCTTGAGCTGAACAAGGCCCTGGACGGCGGCGACGTGGCCGCGCTGCAGATCCGGCTGAAGGACGTCTCCGACGCCGCGATTGCGCAGGCCGTGGCGGTCCTCGCGCCGATCGCCCGCGCCCGGGGCGTTGCGGTGATCCTCAATGACCGGCCAGATCTCGCCGCCAGCCTCGACTGCGACGGGGTGCATGTGGGCCAGGGCGACACCCCCTACGCCGCCGCCCGCAAGCTGATGGGCAAGGACCGCATGGTCGGGGTCACCTGCCATGACAGCCGCCACCTGGCCATGGAGGCCGCCGAGGCCGGGGCCGACTATGTGGCCTTCGGAGCCTTCTTTCCGACGACGACCAAAGACGCCCCGACCACCGCCGATCCGGAAATCCTGTCGATCTGGCAGGAGGTGATGGAGACCCCTTCGGTGGCCATCGGCGGCATCAACGCCGACAACGCCGCCGGCTTGGCCACGGCGGGCGGCGACTTCCTGGCCGTCTCGGCCGGGGTCTGGGCCCATCCCCAGGGGCCGACCGCCGCCGTCTCTGCGCTGAACGCCGCGATCGCCGCAGGTCTGGCGGCCCGCAGCCTCGTCTAATGACGTTATTGCGGGGCAGACCAGACAGGCCTAGCCTCTCCGTTAACCAAAGGTTCCGGGGGGGAACACGATGAACAAGCGACTCGTATTGTGCGTGGTGAGCCTGGCGGCTCTGTCTGCGGCGACCTACGCCCTGGCCGAAAACTGGAAGCCCTCGCCCGGCGAGGCCAAGACCTTCTATGACGAGGACTATATGCGGGTGGACGCCAAGTCCGGCCTGGTCCTGGTCCGCATCGCCGAGGGCAAGCCCAACGGTCCCTACCGGGCCTGGCCGGCCAGCAAGGGGCCGATCATCATGTTCGCCCTGGACTGCGCGGCCGACAAGTGGGTCGATCTGGGCATGGATTTCGTCGGGGACATGGGCCTGACCAAGGGCTGGCGCAGCGGCGAAAAGATTGACGACGCCAGGGCCGCCGCCGGCAGCGCCGGCAAGCTGGCCTGCGAAGCCCGCGACAGCCTGCCCAAGGCGGATCTGCCCTAGGCAGGGCCGATGCTTCTTCTCTGGAGGCGCTGGGCGTATCGTCATAAGCCGTTGTCATCCCGGACGAGCGCGCAGCGCGAAGATCCGGGGCCGACGCCTGAGCTCTGCGCTTCCGGCGTGCCCGGAGCTGCCCCTGGCTTTGGCGGGGGGTGTCCAGGATGACAGCGTCTTTCGCGGCGACCTTGATAGGCAATTCGGCCCTGGCCAGCGGGGAGCATCTGCCTCGCCTTGCTTTCGCGCGCATCCGCGACTAGGTATCGCGCCCAATTTCCCGATCTTTCTAACCGCCGCTCGCATATCCCCCGCCGTCTTCTCCTTTTTCAACAAGGAGAGGGGACGCTGCGCAGGGGGACCTATGAGGAAAATCCGCCTTGGCCACCCCCTCCGCCCTTCTGAACGTGATGATCGACGCTGCCCGCAAGGCGGCGCGTGGCCTGGCTCGCGATTTCGGTGAAGTCACCGAGCTGCAGGTTTCCAAGAAGGGCGCGGCCGACTTCGTCACCAATGCCGACCTCAAGGCCGAGCAGACCATCTTCGAACTTCTGGAAAAGGCCCGCCCCGGCTACAGCTTTCTGGGTGAAGAGCGCGGCCTGATCGAGGGCACCGACAAGACCCACACCTGGATCGTCGACCCGCTGGACGGCACCACCAACTTCCTGCACGCCATTCCGCACTTTGCGGTCAATATCGCCCTGCAGCGCGAGGGCGAGGTGGTGGCCGGGGTCACCTACAACCCCATCACCCACGACCTGTTCTGGGTCGAAAAGGGCAAGGGCGCCTTCCTGGGCGCCGAAAAGCGCCTGCGCGTCGCCGCCCGCCGCCATCTGGACGAGAGCGTCCTGGCCACCGGCGTGCCCTTCCTGGGCAAGCCGGGCCACGCCCAGTTCCTGAAGGAGCTGCACCAGATCAGCCAGAAGGTCGCCGGCGTCCGCCGCTTCGGCGCCGCTTCGCTGGACCTGGCCTGGGTCGCGGCCGGCCGTTTCGACGGCTATTGGGAGCGCAATCTGGGTGCCTGGGACGTCTCGGCCGGCGTCCTGATGGTCACCGAAGCCGGCGGCAAGGTCTCGACCATCGAGGAGCACGGCAACCCGCTGGACGGTGCCTCGATCCTGGCCTGTAACCAGGACCTTCACCCGCTGGTGCTGGAAAAGCTGCGGCTGGCTTAGGGGGCGCACGGCACTAGCCAAAATGTCATGATGCAGCGCTAAATCGCCGCCATGACCCTGCTGACCCGTCGCGCCCTGACCACCGCCGCCCTTGCCGGCACCTTCCTGCCCGGCCTGGCCCGCGCCCAGGGCCGCAAACCGCTCGTCATCGCCCACCGGGGGGCCTCGGGCCTGCGGCCCGAGCACACGGCCCTGGCCTATGAGCTGGCCATCGAGCAGGGCTGCGATTTCATCGAGCCCGATCTGGTCCCCACCAGGGACGGCCATCTGGTGGCCCGCCACGAGAACGAGATCGGCGGCACGACCGACGTCGCCGCCCGCCCCGAGTTTGCGGCCCGCAAGGCGACCAAGACCATCGACGGCGAGGCGATCGAGGGCTGGTTCACCGAGGACTTCACTCTGGCCGAGCTCAAGACCCTGCGGGCCCGCGAGCGCCTGCCGCAACTGCGCCCGATCAGCGCCGCCTTTGACGGCAAGGCCCAGATCCTGACCTTCGACGAGGTTGTCGCCATCGCTCGGGCCGCCAGCAAGCGCACCGGCCGCGTCATCGGCGTCTATCCCGAGATGAAGCACCCCGGCTATTTCGCCTCGATCGGCCTGCCGGTCGAAGGCCGGATGCTGGATGCCCTGAAGCGCACGGATCTGAACTCGGCTGACGCTCCGGTGTTCGTGCAGTGCTTCGAGGTCACCCCCCTGAAGACGCTGCGCGCCAAGACCCGCGCCCGTCTGGTGCTGCTGGCCGACGCCGAGGGCGGCCCACCCGACCTGCCGGGCGTCAAATACGCCGACCTGCTGACTGCCGAGGGCCTGAAGGGCGTGGCGGCCTATGCCGACGGGCTGGGCCCACACCTGTCGCTGGTGATCCCGCGCGCCGAGGGCCTGCTGCCGGCCGCATCGCTGGTGAGGGACGCTCACGCCGCCGGCCTGCAGGTGCACCCGTGGACCGTGCGGGCCGAGAACTACTTCCTGCCGCCGGCCCTGCGCCGGGGCGACGCCGCGCGGCCCGACTACATGGCCCTGCACGGCGAGGTCGAGCCGCTGCTCAAGGCCCTCTATGCGGCCGGCGTCGACGGCGTGTTCAGCGACTTCCCGGCCCTGGCCGTCGCGGCGCGCGCTTGACCCTCTGACGCTCGCGGGTGCAGCCTGAGCGCCTTGTCGCATAGAGGCTTCTCATGAACACCCGTCTGGCCGTCCTGGCCGCCGCCGTGCTGCTGGGCGCTTCGGCGCCCGCCCCCGCCGCCTCTGTCGGCGGTCCCAGGCTGGATGTCATCGCCCGGGATTTCGTGGCCCTGACGCTGGAGGCCGGTGAGCGCGAGCCCGGCTATGTCGACGCCTATTACGGCCCGAAGGCCTGGGCGGAAGCCGCCAAGGCCCATCCGCGCGCCGTGCCGGCCCTGAAGGCCGAGGCCATCCGTCTGATCGCCGCGACCCGGGCCGTCGACGACGCCGCCCTGGCCCCCGACGAGCGCCGCCGCAAGGCCTTCATGCTGGGCCAGCTGAAGGCGGCCGAAACCCGTCTCGCCATGCTGGAGGGGCAGAAGTTCAGCTTCCAGGACGAGGCGCAGGGCCTGTTTGGCGTGCGTCCGCCTCTGAAGCCCCTGGAAAGCTTTGACCCGATCCTGGCCCGTATCGACAGGCTGGTCCCCGGCGACGGCGATCTGGCCGCCCGCATCGACGCCTTCCAGAGCCAGTACGTCATCCCGGCCGACAAGCTCGACACGGTGATGAAGGCCGCCATCGCCGCCTGCAAGGCGCGCACCGAGGCGCATATCGCCCTGCCCAAGGGCGAGACGTTCGACCTGGCCTTCGTCACCGGCAAGCCGTGGAGCGGCTACAACTGGTACAAGGGCGGGGCCCACAGCCTGATCGAGATCAACACCGACCTGCCCGTCGCCATCAGCCGCGCTGTCGACCTGGGCTGCCACGAGGGCTATCCGGGCCACCATGTGCTCAACGCCCAGCTGGAAGACAAGCTGACCAAGGCCAAGGGCTGGGTCGAGTTCTCGGTCTATCCGCTGTTCTCGCCGCAATCGCTGATCGCCGAGGGCTCGGCCAATTACGGCATCAGCCTGGCCTTCCCGGGCCCCGAGAAGGTCAAGTTCGAGCGTGAACAGCTCTATCCGCTGGCGGGCCTCGATCCGGCGACCGCCGACGCCTATGACGCCCTGATGACCGCCAAGGCCGATCTGGCCAGCAGCGAGAACACCATCGCCGACGCCTATCTGTCGGGGAAAATGGACAAGCCGACCGCCGTCGCGGCCCTGGCGCGATACGGCCTCAGCTCGGTGGCCCGCGCCGAAAAGCGCCTGAGCTTCATCGAGACCTACCGGAGCTACGTGATCAACTACAATCTCGGCCAGGACATGGTCCGCGCGCATGTGGAGCGGGCGGGCGCCAGCCAGGACGCGCGCTGGAAGGCGATGGAGGCCGTGATCAGCGAGCCGACGACGCCGGCGGATTTGCTGAGGTAGTCAGCGAAGTCCTTCTCCCCTTGCGGGAGAAGGTGGCGACCGCAGGTCGACGGATGAGGGGTCGCGCAATCGTCGACGCCCCCAACGCGGCTGACCTGACCTTCGACCCCTCATCCGGCCGCTGTCGCGGCCACCTTCTCCCACAAGGGGAGAAGGAAGGGTCAGGCCGCCTCCACCCCGAACTGCAGCTTGGCCAGCCGCGAATAGAGCCCGCCGCGCGCCGAAAGCTCAGCGTGGGTGCCCTGCTCGACGACGCGGCCGTCGTCCATGACCACGATGCGGTCGGCCTTCAGCACGGTGGCCAGGCGGTGGGCGATGACCAGGGTGGTGCGGCCGCTCATGGCCGCGTGCAGGGCCTGCTGGACCAGGCGCTCGTTCTCGGCGTCCAGAGCGCTGGTGGCCTCGTCGAGCAGCAGGATCGGGGCCTGGCGGACCAGGGCCCGGGCGATGGCCAGGCGCTGGCGCTGGCCGCCCGACAGGGTCTTGGCGCGCTCGCCCACCGGGGTGTCGAAACCCTGCGGCAGGGCTTCCAGGAAGCCGGTGGCCTGGGCGGCGGCGGCGGCTTGGCGGGCCTCGGCTTCGGTGGCGTCCTCGCGGCCAAAGCGGATGTTGTCGAGGGCCGAGCCCGAGAACAGCGGCGAGTCCTGGGCCACCAGGGCCATGCGCTCGCGCACCTCGACCGGGTCTGCGTCGCGCAGATCCACGCCATCGAGGCGTATGACGCCCTCCTGCGGGTCGTAGAAGCGCAGGAGCAGGCGCAGGACGGTGCTCTTGCCCGCGCCCGAGGGTCCGACCAGGGCGACGGTCTCACCGGGCCTGACGGTCAAGTCAAAGCCTCGCAGGGCCGGCAGGTCGGGACGGCCGGGATAGGCGAAGGTGACATTGTCGAAGGCGACAGCGCCGGTCGCCGGCCGGGGCAGGGTGGTGGGCTTGTCCGGTGCGGCGATTCCGGGCTGCGAACTGAGCAGTTCGGCGATGCGCTCCATGGCCCCGGCGGCCTTCTGAACGTCGCCCCAGACCTCGCCCAGGGCGCCGATCGAACCGGCGGCCATGATGGCCAGCAGGGCGAACTGGGCCAGGGTGCCCGGCGTCATCTCGCCTGACAGAACCAGATGCGCGCCCGACCACAGCAGCAGGGTGATGCCGCCGAAGGCCAGGACGATGACCACGGCCGTCATGGCGGCCCGGGCGGTGATGCGCCGCACCGAGGCGTGATAGGCCATCTCGACGGCCTCGCCGAAGCGGCCGACCGAGGCCCTTTCGCGCCCGAAGGCCTGGACGGTGTCCAGCGCGTCGAGACTTTCGCCGGCATAGCCCACGGCGTCGGCAAAACGGTCCTGGGCCGTCACCGACAGCTTGCGCACCTTGCGGCCCATCAGGAACATCGGGGCCAGGATCACCGGCACCATCAGCACGATGAAGCCCGCCAGCTTGGGGCTGACCACCGCCATGTAGCCCAGACCGCCCACCAGGCTGAGAATGTTGCGCACCGCCACCGAGGCCGTGGTGCCGACCAGTTGCTCGATGATGGTGACGTCTGTTGTCAGGCGCGACAAAACCTCGCCGGTGCGGGTTTTCAGGAAATAGGCCGGATCCAGGGTCAGGGTGTGGCCATAGAGCGCCCGGCGCAGGTCGGCGACGACCCGCTCGCCCAGTCGGGTGACGAAGAAGAACCGCAGCGAGGTGGCGACGGCCAGCACCAGGGCCACGACCCCCAGGCCGATGAAGGCGCCGTTGACGGCCGAGGCTGCGCCGGTCGCAAACCCCTTGTCGATAACGGTCTTGAAGGCGGCGGTCAGGCCCAGGGTGGCGCTGGTCGAGAACAGCAGGAAGAAGCCCGCGGCCAGGGCGTCACCGATATGAGCGCGCACGAAGGGCAGCAGATGAGCCAGGGGGCGGATGTCTTTTCGGCGCGGCCGCCGGGCGGCCGCCTCGGCCATGCCCTGAGCCAGTTCGGCGCCGGCACCGGGGCGTCCCTCGACCGAAATATCCCCGCCGTGTACGTCGGTCATCAACTGTCCCTTGCCAAATTCGCGCGTGTTCTTTATAGCCGCGCCTCTTCGAGGGCCACCCGCAAGGGCGTCCGCTCACCAACTTTCACACCGCCAGTCGGTTGGACCGCCCGATGAAACAAGACATTCACCCCGACTATCACTTCATCACCGTCACCATGACCGATGGCACCACCTATCCGACCCGTTCGACCTACGGGAAAGAAGGCTCCGTGCTCGCGCTGGATATCGATCCGCGCGTTCACCCGGCCTGGACCGGCGGTAACGCCCACATGCTGGACCGTGGCGGCCGCGTCTCGCGCTTCAACGCCAAGTTCGCCGGCTTCACCAAGAAGTAGGCTTATCCGCCGTAAGGGCGACGAAAGGCCGGTCCCGCAATCGCGGGCCGGCTTTCTCTGTGTCTGGTGTTCAGGCGTCAAAAAAGCCCGCCATCTCGGTCGAGATGGCGGGCTTTTTGTTGCGCGTGACGGGGGGGATCAACTGCCCCCGAACGCCGCCGCGAGGCGGTCGAACTGGGCCTGGACCGGGCGGGGCGCATCTTCGAGGGCGACCTCGACATACATGCGCTTGTCCAGATGGCGCACGCGCTCGTACAGGCGCTCGGAGCGCTGCAGCAGGTTGACCAGGCCGTAGGGCAGTTCCTCGACCGCCGCGCCAACCACGGCAACTTCCTCGGCCAGGCGATAGCTCTCGGCGCAAGCGGCCTCGGGCGCCATCTCGCCTTCCTTGACCGCGCGCTGCACCAGCAGCCACGAGGCCACCTGCATCAGGCGAGTGGTCAGGCGCATGCTTTCGGTGGCGTAGGCCAGGGCGGCATTGCGCGAGAGGATCTTGCTGTCATGGCGGCCCGCGCCGTCGAGATAGCCGGCGGTCTCCTCGACCAGCATCATGCCTTCCTCGAACGTGCGGTCAAACAGCTCCGATTTCGCGAAGTCCTGGATGACCCCCGCGCGCCAGGGTGTCGACGCGGATGCGTTCAGATCGGTCATAGGTACTCAATGCCCCTTCGAAAGGCCGCGAAAACGTCTCGCCAAGCGACAGGACTGCAACCCCTGTGCCAACCGAATGCGTCCCGTTTCGCGACCTGCCCCCTCGAACCTCGACGCATACGCAAAGAAGGCGGCTTGCCGCCTTTAGACATTGATTAGGGTAAATGAATCCCTAGTCGAGGCGACCAAACAGCGCATTGGCCGCGTCGCGTCCAGCGCGCTTCTTGTCCAGCTGGGCCTTGGTGCGTGTGATCTCGGCCTGCAGCGCCTCAATCCGCTCCTCGAGCTCGGCCACGCCATAGATCTCGAGGTCCTCGTGGGTGGTCTCGCTGAGCGCGCCACGATTGAAAGCGCGTGGCTCGACGGGTTCCTCGAACATCGACTGGCTCCCCAAGACTATGAACGTCCTTTTCGTTCGCTCATCTGACGCCTACCTAGGACGCAAGGCAAGCTTGAGGGATCAGAGACCATGTTGGACGTGATGACCGCGATCGCCGTCGAGGGCGGCAAGGGCCCGGCCGAGGCGCTGCATCCCGTCCAGCTTGACCGTCCCGTTCCGGGGCCTGGCCAGATCCTGATCAAGGTCGCCGCCGCCGGTGTAAACCGCCCCGACATCCTCCAGCGTCTGGGCTATTACCCGCCCCCGCCGGGCGCGCCGGTCACCCTGGGTCTGGAGGTCGCCGGCGAGGTCGTGGTGGCAGCCGGCCGCTGGAGCGTCGGCGACAAGGTCTGCGCCCTGCTGGGCGGCGGCGGCTATGCGCAATATGCCGTGGTCGACGCCCGCCACGCCCTGCCCATCCCGGGCGGCTTTGACATGGTCCACGCCGCCGCCCTGCCCGAGACGGTTTTCACCGTGTACGCGAATGTGTTCGAGCATGGGGCGCTGAAGGTTGGCGAGACGCTTCTGGTCCATGGCGGAACGTCCGGAATCGGAACAACCGCCATCGCCATGGCCAAGGCTGCCGGTGCCCGGGTGATCGCCACTGGACGTGGCGCCGACAAGAAGGCCAAGGCCCTTGAGCTGGGCGCCGACATCGCCGTCGACACCAAGACCGAGGACTTCGCCGAGATCGCCCGCGAGGCCGGCGGCGTCGATGTGGTGCTCGACATGGTCGGGGCCAGCTATTTCGACAAGAACCTGCATGCCCTCAATGTCGGCGGACGCATCGTCTATATCGCCGCCCTGGCCGGGCCGGTGCTGGACGTGCCGATCATGCAGATCATGCAGAAGCGGGCCACGATCACCGGCTCGACCCTGCGCCCCCGCTCGGCCGACGAGAAGGCCCGCCTGACCTCAGAGATCGAACGCGTGGTCTGGCCGTGGATCGCGGCGGGCAAGCTCAAGCCGATCATCGATGCGACCTTCCCGCTGAAGGCGGCGGGCAAGGCCCATGCGCATCTTGAGGCTGGGGAGCATGTTGGGAAGGTTGTGCTGGTGGCCTAGTGGATAGGGCGCGACGCTTGGGTCCGCCGGAAATTGGCCCATTCCCTGGGTTGGCGCGACGCCGACGGGTACCCATCGTCGGACTCTCACCACGAGAAAGGTCTTCTGAGGCGTACACCCACAGCCAAATAATAATTTGGCATACCAAGCTGCGCATTAATCGATGTTAACCAGTAAAGCCGCGATTCAAATTCAATAATTCCATGGCAAAAATTCTCTTTTGGAATGACTCGAAACCGGCGATTTGCGCCGAATTCGAGGACAAGATTTAATCCTGAAACTGGATTTTTGTCGACCTGATGGCCATTATCCTTGTCATCGAAGATGAACTGTTCATCCGTCAGGCGGCGGAATGGGCCATCGAGGATCTGGGACATACGCTCCTCTTGGCCGAGGACCTGGCCGGCGCGCTGACGCACCTGTCGGCGCCCGGTGCCATCGACCTGTTGTTCGTCGACATCCGGCTCGGCACCCTGCCCCTGGGCGGCTACGACATCGCCAACCAGGCCCTCGCGCTACGGCCCAGCCTTCGCGTACTCTTTACGTCCGGAAGTCCGCTTACGGCCGACATGTCCGACCAGTTCGTCGGCGGCGGCCAATTCCTTCAGAAGCCCTATTCGCCAGAGCAGTTGAAAGCCTCGGTCGGCAAGCTCCTGCACTAGACCTATCCAGACTTCTTTGGCGCCGGCGGATCTAGCGCCACGCCTGCTGCATGAATTGGGAAGCGCCATAACCAGCTCGACGACCGCCCCAGCTCCCGGTCAGACCGAAGAATCCATCGTCAAGGCCGGCGCCCTGCAGAGCGCCATCTTCAACAGCGCCAATTTTTCCAGCATCGCCACCGACGCCAAGGGCGTGATCCAGATCTTCAATGTCGGGGCCGAGCGCATGCTGGGCTACGCGGCCGCCGAGGTGGTGAACACCATCACGCCGGCCGACATCTCCGACCCCCACGAACTGATCGCCCGCGCCCGCGCCCTGAGCGCCGAACTGGCCACCAACATCACGCCAGGCTTCGAAGCCCTGGTCTTCAAGGCCTCGCGCGGGATCGAGGACATCTACGAGCTGACCTATATCCGCAAGGACGGCACGCGGTTCCCGGCCGTGGTCTCGGTGACGGCGCTGCGCGACGCCTCGGGCACGATCATCGGCTACCTGCTGATCGGCACCGACAACACCGCCCGCAAGGAGGCCGAGGACGCGCTGCTGAAGGCTGGGGCATTGCAAAGCGCCATCTTCAACAGCGCCAATTTTTCCAGCATCGCCACCGACGCCAAGGGTGTGATCCAGATCTTCAATGTCGGGGCCGAGCGTATGCTGGGCTACAGGGCCTCCGAGGTGATGAACACCATCACGCCGGCCGACATCTCCGATCCCCAGGAATTGATCGCCCGCGCCCAGGCCCTGAGCGCCGAGTTGGAAGCTGACATCACGCCGGGCTTCCAGGCGCTGGTGTTCAAGGCCTCGCGCGGGATCGAGGACATCTACGAGCTGACCTATATCCGCAAGGACGGCACGCGGTTCCCGGCCGTGGTCTCGGTGACGGCGCTGCGCGACGCCTCGGGCACGATCATCGGCTATCTGCTGATCGGTACCGACAACACCGCCCGCAAACTGGTGGAAGAGGAACAGAAAAAGTCCGACCAGCGGCTGCGGGACCAGCAGTTTTACACTCGCTCCCTGATCGAATCCAACATCGACGCCCTGATGACCACCGACCCCTCGGGCATCATCACCGACGTCAACAAGCAGATGGAAGCGCTGACGGGCTGCACGCGCGACGAACTGATCGGCGCACCCTTCAAGGACTGCTTCACCGATCCAGAGCGCGCCGAGGCCGGCATCAAGCGGGTTCTGGCCGAGAAATCGGTCACCGACTACGAACTGACCGCCCGTGCCCGCGACGGCAAGCAGACGGTGGTCTCCTACAACGCCACCACCTTCTATGATCGCAAGCGGACGCTGCAGGGCGTGTTCGCCGCCGCCCGCGACGTCACCGAGCGCAAGCGGGTCGAGGCCGAGCTGCAACAGGCCAAGGCCGACGCCGAGAGCGCCAGCCGCACCAAGTCCGACTTCCTGGCCAGCATGAGCCACGAGATCCGCACGCCGATGAACGCGGTGATGGGCATCGCCGACCTGCTGGCCAAGACCGAGCTGACCCCGGAGCAGGACAAGTATGTCCAGATCTTCCGCCGCTCGGGCGACAATCTGCTCAACCTGATCAACGACATTCTCGACCTGTCAAAGGTCGAGGCCTCGCAGCTGGACCTGGAACAGACCGGCTTCTCGCTGAGCGACCACCTGGAAAAGACCATCGAGATGGTCGCTCCCAAGGCCCAGGAGAAGGGCCTGACCCTGATCTGCGAGATCGCGCCGGGCGTCGGCAACGACCTGGTGGGCGATCCCGCCCGCCTGCGCCAGGTGCTGCTGAACCTGCTGGGCAATGCGATCAAGTTCACCGCCGCCGGCGCGGTGTCGCTGAAGGTCGAACGCGACACCGACAGCACCGCCCCCACCGCCCTGCGCTTCTCGGTGGCAGACACCGGCATCGGCATCGCCAGTGACAAGCTCGCCCGGGTGTTCGAGCGCTTCGCCCAGGCCGACAGCTCGACCACCCGCCGCTTTGGCGGTTCGGGCCTGGGGCTGACGATCTCCAAGCGCCTGGTCGAGCTGATGGGCGGCCGGATCGGCGTGACCAGCACCCTGGGCCAGGGCAGCATCTTTGCCTTCTCGCTGCCCTTCGAGGTGTGGGCAGCGGCCAACCGGCCGGTCTGTGCCCCCGTGGGCTATGGCCCCCACGCGCCCCTGCCCAGCCTGCGCATCCTGATGGCCGAAGATTCGCCCGACAACTGCACCATCGCCCTGGCCTATCTGGCAGACACCCCCTACCGGATCGACGTCGCCGAGACCGGCCTTATCGCCTGCGAGATGTTTAAGAGCGGTCACTATGATCTGGTACTGATGGACCGGCACATGCCGGTGATGGATGGCCTGACCGCCACACGCACTATCCGGGCGTGGGAAACGTCGCATGGCCGTGCGCCGACCCCGATCATCGCCCTCACCGCTTCGGCCCTGAAGGGTGACCGCGAGACCTGCCTGGCGGCGGGATGCACGGCCTATCTGACCAAGCCCATCAAGCAGGACGTGCTACTGCAGGCGATCCGGGACTATTCGGTGGTGGCGAGCCCCTGGTCAGATTCGGCGGCGTCCGGGCCGGAGTCAGGATCGTGGCGCCTCAGCGCCCGGTTGGCCGCGCTGGTTCCCCGCTATCTGGACAGTTGCCGCCAGGACGTCATCACGATGCGCGCCGCCCTGGACCGCGCCGATTTTCAGCCCGTGACCATCCTGGGACACACCATGCGCGGCTCGGGCGGCGGCTTGGGCTTCCAGGCCATTACCGACTTCGGCGCGGGCCTGGAGCTGGCCGCAGCGGTCTGCGACGCCGCAGGGGCGCGCAGCCTGGTCGACCAGCTGTCACGCTTTCTGGAAGACCAGCGCCAGGCCTCGCCCGGCGGACCGGCGGGCCCATAACGGCGGCGAACCGGGGCCGCGACACCGCGCGACGGCTGGTCTTCACCATGCCCCGTTCCCTTTCGCCGAGAACCGGATTATAGCTCCCCCGTTGAACATCCCGCCCGGCCGCAAGGTCGGGCGCCGTCATTTCTGGAGGACCGCATGTCCGACATCCTGATGCCCAAGGCGACGGCCGTCTGGCTCGTGGACAATACGTCGCTGAGCTTCGAGCAGATCGCCGATTTCTGTAATCTGCACCCGCTGGAAGTGCGCGGCATCGCTGATGGCGAAGTGGCGCGCGACATCCGCGGCGCCGATCCGATCGGCAACGGCCAGCTGACCCGTGAAGAGCTGGACAAGGCGCAGGCCAACGACCTGTACCGCATGAAGGCCCAGGTCAGCCGTCACGCCGAGCTGCTGAAGCCGCAGAAGAAGGCCCCGCGTTACACGCCCGTGTCGCGCCGTCAGGATCGCCCTGACGCCATCGCCTGGTTCATTCGCCACCACCCCGAAGTGACCGACGCCCAGATCTCCAAGCTCCTGGGCACCACCAAGTCGACCATCGATCAGGTGCGCCAGCGCACGCACTGGAACTCGGCCAACATCAAGCCGGTCGATCCGGTCACCCTGGGCCTGGTCGGTCAGCTTGAGCTGGACGCCCTGGTCAAGAAGGCTGCCGAAAAGAAGGCCAAGGACGACCTGAAGAAGGGCATCCTGCCGGAAGATCCCACCCTGCGTCCCGCTTCAGAGACCGGCGTCGTCGAGACGCCCGAGGAGGACGAAGAGGCCGATTACCGCAAGTCGCGCGCCGAGCCCAAGGCCGAGGACGTGTTCGGCAAGTCGACCTATGTGGCCGACGACGAGGACGACGACGAAGACTGAGGCGCTGAAGACTTGGGCGCTGAAGACTGAGGCGCTGAAGACTGAGGCGCTCTGGCGATCAAAATGAACAAGGCCCATTCCGCGATCACGGAATGGGCCTTTTCTAATTCAGGGTGATCAATGGAGCTGTGACTTCAGCCCCTCTATCTGTTCCTTCAGCCTCAGCTTCTGCCGCTTGAGCTCCCTAAGTCGGGTCGCATCGCTTGCGGGACGCTTGGTCTCTTCCTGGATCGAGCGATCGAGGTTCTCGTGACGGGACCCAAGTTCGCGGATACGGGATTCGATGGCCATGGCTGTCGGCTCCTTGCTGTTGATAAGAAGAGTGAACACCCGCTGCGCCCGGCTGTCAGATCACATATGGTTGCACGCGGCCCCGCTTGACTTGGCCAACCTTCATCCCGTGTCGGACGAAAATTCACCATGACGGACCCTTCCAAGACCGCGGACAGACCCCGACTGATCGTCGGAATCTCTGGCGCTTCGGGCGTTATCTACGGCATCCGCGCCCTGGACGCCTGTCGCGACCTGGGGATCGAGAGCCATCTGGTGCTGTCAAAATCGGCGGCTTTGACCCTGTCGCAGGAGACCGATCTTTCGGTCTCCGACCTCAACGCCAAGGCCGATATCGTGCACCGCGCCGCCGATGTGGGAGCCGCCATCGCCTCGGGATCGTTCCGGACCCTGGGCATGATCATCGCCCCCTGCTCGGTGCGGACCATGAGCGAAATCGCCAGCGGCGTAACGTCTTCGCTGCTGACGCGGGCCGCCGATGTGGTGCTGAAGGAGCGCAAGACCCTGGTGCTGATGGTGCGCGAGACGCCGCTACATCTGGGCCATCTGCGCACCCTGACCAAGCTGTCGGAGATGGGCGCGGTGATCGCCCCGCCCCTGCCGGCCTTCTACGCCAAGCCAAGGTCCATCGCCGAGATGGTCGACCAGTCGGTGGGCCGGGTGCTGGACCTGTTCGATCTGAACTGGAAGCCGGTGAAGCGCTGGGGCGAGGACATCCCGCCCATCGGGGCCCCATCGCCCGAAAAGAGTGAGGGTTAAGGCCATGACGCTTTGGGACTGGGCTCTTGCGGCCTATGCGCGACAGGATGTCGCGGCCGCCTGCCTGAACCTGCAGGACGCCCACGGACAGAACGTGCCCTACCTGCTGTGGGCCGCCTGGGCCGCCGGCGAGGGCCGCGTCGCCGACGCCAAGGCCGCCGCCAAGCTGATGAAGCAATGGGACACCGAGGTCGGGGCCCCGCTGCGCGGCGTGCGCCGGGCGCTGAAGGCTCCGTTCCCGGCCGTCGCCGACGCCACGCGCGAACCCTTCCGCGAGACGCTCAAGGCCGTCGAGCTGCAGGGCGAGCGGGTGCTGATGGAAAGTCTGGAAGCGATGAGCGGCCCCTCGGGCCCGCCGCTGGACGTCCTGACAGGCTTGCTCGCCGCCGCCGCCGCGTCCGGCGATCCGCCCCGCACGTCGGCCCTGGAACGCCTGGCGACCGCATTGTCGTGAGCCCCTTTACGCGCGCCCCGCCTTTGCTATCTATCGCGCTTGGCGTCCAGCCAAGGGGAACCGTCCATGACCGATGAACCGTCGACCAACGACGACGATCCGTCGGACGAGTCCGACCAGGCGATCGAGCGCCGGTTGTCGATCCTGCGCGAAGAGCACCAGGATCTGGACGCCGCCGTCCAGGCCCTGGAAGAGCGCCCTCAGCCCGACATGCTGCAGGTGGCCCGGCTGAAGAAGAAGAAGCTGGCCCTGAAGGACAAGATCGGCCGTCTGGAAGACATGCTGATGCCCGACATCATCGCCTAGCGCCCTTTCCGCCCTGATGGCTTCATCAGATCGGCAGGGGCTCTAGGCGGAACTCTACCCCGGCAGTCGGCCCCTGGCGGCGACTTCCGAGTCCGGGCGCTTGCGCACCACAAACTCGATGGCGCTTTCGGTGGTGGGCAGACGCGTCTGATCGAAGCGCTGCTGGTCATGATAGAAGGTACTGTTGAGGCTTTCGAGCTTCTGCACCTCGGCCTGTGGCCCCAGCCGGCGCAGCAGGTCCAGCACATTGAGCGACCGCCCGCTCCATGACTCCGGCTTGAAGATCGTGAACGTCCATTTGTGGTCGTCATTGAAGGTGCTGGGAAACACCCCCTGTTCGTACATGTCCTCGTCGGGGACCATCACCACCATGTGCCCGCCGGGCTTGAGCACCCGCAACCAGTTCTGCAGGCTGATGGCCGGGTCCAGCAGATGTTCCAGGCAATGGCTGGAGTGCAGGAAATTATAGGTCTCGTCGGCCACGCTTTCCAGATACTGGCCATCGCCCTGCGGCAGGTCCCAGGTGTCGCAGACGCCCATCAGCGGGAAGAAGGGTTTGAAACGCTCGAGCGGGTCGGGCGCGCCGCCCACATCCACGCCATGGCCGACGAAATAGTGGCTGGCGAACTTGGGATCGTGCATTCGACGGGCGATGGACTTGGCGCATTCATGTGTCATGCGAGACCCCTGTGGCGAGGTCCGTTCATCGCCCAATTCGCCGGGTTTGTCAGCGGGCCGCCCTCAGTAGCCTGATCAGTGAGCCTGGCAGGCCTCAAGGGCGCGCACGCCGCGCAGCAGCTTGGCCGGGGTGATCGGCTTTTCCAGGCGAGCGTCGGCCCATTCATCCTCGCCCAGGCGAGCCGGATCGATGGCCGAGGCCAGGAGGGTTGAGGTCAGGCCGCCGCGTCGCTTGCGGACGGCGCGGATCAACTCGCCGCCGGTCATGCGTGGCATGTAGAAGTCAGTGATCACCAGATCGGGGGCGAACGCGTCCAGCGCGGCCAGCGCTTCCACGCCGTCGCGGCAGACCAAAACGTCAAAGCCAGCCTCGCCCAGCGTGATCTCATAGATCAGCGCCAGGATCGGGTCGTCCTCGGCGATCAAAATTCGCTGCATTCTCGCGCCTCGCACGCCTCGCGCCAGTCAGAGCGTCTTTGCTTAACCAACCGTTAAATTGGTAGCCGGAGGATCGGTAAGAGTCCCTGCGCAAAACGTCGCAAGACCCTGAGGCGAGCAGCGGGCGTTTCAAACCCTAGAGCGTCTTGGACATCGAGAGTGTTATTCGGCGAAGCGAATACCGGTTCGCCGCCGAAATAACGCGTCAAAGCAAGAATCTGGAGCAAACGACATGATTCAATCATGGCACCCTTTGCTCTAGGCCTGCTTGCGCTTGCGCACGAACATCGCCGCGTCGGCCTCGGCCAGGGCCACTTCTGGGTCGGAGCCCGGGGCAATCTCGCGCACGCCCCACGAGATGTGCAGCGGCGCAGACCACTCGCCGAACTCGACGGGGGTGTCCTGGATGGCGGCCGCCAGGCTGGCGGCCTTGGACAGGGCGGTTTCCTTGTCGGCCTGGGCCAGCAGCACGGCGAACTCGTCGCCGCCCATGCGCCCGACCACATCGCTTTCGCGAACATTGGCCAGCAGACGGCGTGCGACCGCCTGCAGGGCCGCATCGCCGGCCGCATGGCCAAAGCGGTCATTGACGTTCTTGAAGCCGTCCAGGTCAAAGAACACCACGCTGGCGGGCGAGCCATAGCGCTGGGCGAAGGCGGCCACGCGCTTCATCTCGCGCAGGAAGGCGCGACGGTTCAGCACCGGGGTCAGCACGTCCTGGTCGGCCTGCTGCTGGGCTTCGTTGAGCCGCAGCTTCAGCCGCGAAACCTCGCCGCGCAGGTCGTCGATCTCGGCCATCAGGGTGGTCAGCGCTTCCTGCACCTGTGGCGTCAGGTCAGCCTCGCCGAGCCCCAGGAAGGCGGCGGTGTCAGGGGCCGGCACCTCGCGTACGGCGACCTGGGCCCCCGCACGGGCCAGGGCCCGCTTGCGAATGGCGGCGAAGGGTTCAGTCCGGGCGCCGGAGATCTTCATGGGCTAGGGAATCGTTTCTTGCACAGCTTCGTCAAGTGTTAACGGGAACGGCGTCGCACGCAATCGGGGCGCGTTTTGGTCGCAGGGCCCTGCCGTCGCGCCGCGCGGCGCCTGATTCACGGGCGCGCGCGGCGTTTTGGGCTTGCGCTCGCGCGATTGACGCGCATACGGGGCGACCTTCAGGGTCCGGGTCAAGCATCCGTGTCCGAGCGCCGCCTTGAGGGATCTGCAAGCCGATGCCGAATACACCGCCGGTCGCCATCATCATGGGCAGCCGCTCTGACTGGCCCACCCTGAAGGCCGCCGCCGACGCGCTGGCCGGCCTGGGCGTCGCCTACGAGGCCAAGGTGATCTCCGCCCACCGCACGCCGCAGCGCCTGTTCGACTTCGCCACGGGCGCGCAAGGCGCGGGCTTCAAGGTGATCATCGCCGGGGCCGGCGGCGCGGCCCACCTGCCGGGCATGGCCGCCTCGATGACCAACCTGCCGGTGCTGGGCGTGCCGGTGCAGTCCAAGGCCCTCAGCGGCCTGGATTCCCTGCTCTCCATCGTCCAGATGCCTGGCGGCGTTCCCGTGGCCACCCTGGCCATCGGCGAGGCGGGGGCCAAGAATGCCGGCCTGCTGGCCGCCCAGATCCTGGCCCTGTCCGATCCCGCCCTCGCCGAGCGTCTGGCCGCTTTGCGCCAAGCCCAGACCGACAGCGTCGCCGAAAGCGTCGAGGACTGACCCGCCCATGACTGACGCGTCCTTCCCCCTCGTTCCGGGCTCGACCATCGGCATACTGGGCGGCGGACAGCTGGGCCGCATGCTGGCCCTGGCCGCCGCGCGCCTGGGCTTCGACGTGGTGATCCTCGATCCCGAGGAAGGCAGCCCCGCCGGCCGCGTCGCCGCCCGCCAGATCGTCGCCGCCTATGACGACCGCTGGGCCCTCAAGCGCCTGGCCGAGGCCTGCGACGTCGTCACCTACGAATTCGAGAACGTCCCCGCCGACACCGTCGCCGAGCTGGCGGCCCTGAACTGCGTGGTGGCACCGGGCGCAAAGGCCCTGGCCGCCGCCCAAGACCGGGTCGTGGAAAAGAGCTTCCTGGCCGAGATCGGCGTACCCACCGTGGCCTTCGCCGCCGTCCATGACAGCGACACCCTGGCCGCTGCGGTCGGCAAGATCGGCGCGCCGTCTCTGCTCAAGACCCGCCGCGAAGGCTATGACGGCAAGGGCCAGGCCTGGATCCAGCGCGCCAGCGACGCCGAGGCCTCTTTCGAGAAGATCGGTCGCCAGGCCGCCATCCTTGAGGCCCCCGCCGACTTCGGGCGCGAACTGTCGGTGATCGCCGCGCGCGGCCGCGACGGCGAGATCGCCTGCTATCCCCTGTCGGAAAACCACCACGAGGGCGGGGTTCTCAAGCGCACCTCGGCCCCGGCCAAGGTGACGACGGCCACCCGCGACCAGGCCGAGACCATCGCCATCCGCATACTGACGGCTCTCGACTATGTGGGCGTCATCGGGGTGGAGCTGTTCGAGCTGGCCGGCGGCAAGCTGCTGGTCAACGAGTTCGCCCCCCGCGTCCACAATACCGGCCACTGGACCCAGGACGGCTGCGAGGTCGACCAGTTCGAGCAGCATATCCGCGCCGTGGCCGGCTGGCCCCTGGGCCCGACCCAGCCCCTGGCCCATGTGGAAATGACCAATCTGCTGGGTGCCGATGTCGAGGCCTGGAAGAAGCTGGCCGGCGAGCCCGAGACCCGCGTCCACCTCTACGGCAAGGGCGAGGCCCGCCCGGGGCGCAAGATGGGCCACGTGAACCGGCTGCGGCCGCTGAAGGACTGAGGCGCTTGACCGAGCAAGCCCTGATCGGCCTGATCGGCGGCATGAGCTGGGAAAGCTCGGCCCAGTACTACCGGCTAATCAACGAGGCCGTCCGCGAACGGCTGGGCGGCGTGGCCTCGGCCCGCACCCTGATGTGGTCGTTCGATTTCGCCGAGATCGAGGCCCTGCAGCACCAGGGCCGCTGGCCGGAGCTCTCTCGCCGGCTGGCCGACGCCGCCCGGGCGCTCGAGGCCGGCGGGGCCGACTTTCTGGTGCTGTGCACCAACACCATGCACCGCGAGGCCGACACGATCGAGGCGGCGGTGCACATCCCGCTGCTGCACATCGCCGATCCGACCGCCGAGGCGATCAAGGCGGCCGGCCTGAGCCGCGTGGGCCTGCTGGGCACCGCCTTCACGATGGAGCACGACTTCTATCGCGGCCGGCTGGAGACAAAGCACGGCCTGGAGGTGCTGGTCCCCGAGGCCGATGACCGGGCGGCCGTGCACGACATCATCTATCGCGAGCTGGTGGCGGGACAGGTTCTGGACGCCTCCCGCGAGGTCTATCGCGCCGTGATCGCCCGGCTGGTGTCGCGCGGAGCCCAGGCGGTGGTCCTGGGCTGCACCGAGATCATGCTGCTGGTCGGCCAGGCCGATAGCAGCGTTCCGGTGTTTGACACGACAGAGCTGCACGCCCTGGCGGCGGTGGAGCGGGCGTTGGGAGACTCCGGCCTCGGTTGACGTTTTCGCCTGCCTCGGTGGATGCCGGATACTGCTTCCCCGTCCCTGGCGCAGGGTTGACGGAGGTTTCGGGGCAGGGCGCGTGCGTCCCGCACACCCCGCGACGTTCTGAACCGCCCCGAAAACGAACGTCGTAAACGCCCCTTAACCCTCTTGCGGCAAAAGATGCTGGCTCGAGAGTTCGGTACCCGGTGTTTCGGAGAGTTTCATGGCGCGAGCGGCGCGGCGTACGACGGCGGAGCTGTTCTGGGATGCCATCCGCTACGGCTGGGCCCAGCCCTGGTCGGCGCGGTTCCGCGGCGGTCTGGTCACCGTGGTGGGCGCCGGCCTGCTGCTGGCCGTCGCCACCTATAACGCCGCCGATCCCAGCCTGAACGCCGCCACGGGGCAAAGCCCGACCAACGCCCTGGGTGGGGCGGGCGCGGCCGTGGCCGATATCATGATCCAGTCCCTGGGCCTGTCTGGCTGGGGCGCTTCCCTGCTGATGCTGGTGTTTGGCGTCACCCGCGTGTCGCAGGCCGATCCGGCCGCAGAGCGACGCGACCTGCGCCAGCGCGCCGGAATCGGAACCCTGGGCCTGCTGGCCCTGGCCGGTCTACTGGCGGCGCCGGCTCCGCCGGCCGCCTGGCCGCTGGAAAAGGGCCTGGGCGGGTTTTGGGGCGACGGCATGCTGCACCTGATCGCCGCCATCTTCGATTTCGCTCGCGTGCCCGGCGCCAGGCTGATCGCCGCCATTCTGCTGGCGATCGGCGCCGCCGTTGCGCTGGGCTACGCCATCGGCTTCCGCCGGTTCGACCCCGAGGCCATCGCCCACGCCGTCGGCGACGCCCTGCAGCCACGCGAACGCGCCGAGCCTGAGCCTGCGGCCCCCGCGCCCAAGGCCCCGCGCGCCCGCAAGGCCGTCGAGACCCCCATCCCGCCGCGTCGCCCGGCCCGGCCCGAGGCTCCCGAACAGGCCTATACGCCGCCGTCCGCCGTCTATGACGACGCGGATGAGAACGAACCCGTCGCGGCCCGTCCGCTGGCCATCGCCAAGCCCAAGACCCTGCCCAAGGACAGCGGCCGTGAGCAGCGCGAGCAGCAGAAGGCCTTTAACTTTACTGACGAGGGCGGCTTTCAGCTGCCCGAACTGGCCATGCTGGCCAAGGCCAAGCCGCGCTCGTCCGACGTCGACGCCGCCGCCCTGCGCCAGAACGCTCGCCTTCTGGAAAGCGTGCTGGCCGAGTTCGGCGTCAAGGGCCAGATCGACCAGATCCGTCCCGGTCCGGTGGTCACCATGTACGAGCTGGTGCCCGCGCCGGGCGTCAAGACCGCCCGCGTCGTGGCCCTGGCCGACGACATCGCCCGCTCGATGAGCGTGATCTCGTGCCGCGTGGCCGTGGCCCAGGGCCGCAACGCCATCGGCATCGAGATGCCCAACTCCAAGCGCGAGACGGTGTATCTGCGCGATCTGCTGTCCAGCAACGACTACGACAAGTCCACGTCGATCCTGCCCATGGCCCTGGGCGAAACCATCGGCGGCGAGCCCTATATCGCCGACCTGGCCAAGATGCCCCACCTGTTGATCGCCGGCACCACCGGCTCGGGCAAGTCGGTCGGGGTCAACGCCATCATCCTGTCGATCCTCTACAAGCTGCCGCCGGACAAGTGCCGCTTCATCATGATTGACCCCAAGATGCTGGAACTCAGCGTCTATGACGGCATCCCGCACCTGCTGGCCCCCGTCGTCACCGATCCCAAGAAGGCCATTGTCGCCCTGAAATGGACCGTGCGCGAGATGGAGGACCGCTATCGGCGGATGTCCAAGATCGGCGTGCGCAACATCGGTGGCTTCAACGACAAGGCCAATGAGGCCCTCGACAAGGGCGAGCATTTCGAGCGCACCGTTCAAACGGGGTTCGATGATGCCGGCCGGCCGATCTACGAGACCGAGCAGATCCGTCCCGAGCCCATGCCCTATCTGGTGGTGGTGATCGACGAGGTCGCCGACCTGATGATGGTGGCCGGCAAGGACATCGAAGGCGCCGTCCAGCGCCTGGCGCAGATGGCCCGCGCCGCCGGCATCCACCTGATCATGGCCACCCAGCGTCCGTCGGTCGACGTGATCACCGGCACCATCAAGGCCAACTTCCCCACCCGGATCAGCTTCCAGGTGACCAGCAAGATCGACGCCCGCACCATCCTGGGCGAGCAGGGCGCCGAGCAGCTGCTGGGCCAGGGCGACATGCTCTACATGGCCGGCGGCGGGCGGGTCACCCGTCTGCACGGACCCTTCGTCAGCGACGGCGAGGTCGAGGCGGTGGCCAGGTTCCTGCGCGACCAGGGCACGCCCAACTATCTGGAAGAAGTCACCGCCGGCGGCGACGAAGAGCAGGAAGAGGCCATTGAGGGCGCCTTTGGCGGCGAGGGCGGGGCCAACGACCTCTACGACCACGCGGTGGCCGTGGTCACCCGCGACCGCAAGGCCTCGACCAGCTACATCCAGCGCCGCCTGCAGATCGGCTACAACCGGGCCGCGTCCCTGATGGAGCGGATGGAGAAGGAAGGTGTGGTCGGCGCCGCCAACCACGCCGGCAAGCGCGAGATCCTGGCGCCGCCACCACCGGGGCTGTAGAGCGTTATTCGGCGAAGTGGATACCGGTTCGCCGCCGAAAGAACGCGTCAAAACAAGACTCTAGAGCAAACGACATGATTCAATCATGGCGACCTTTGCTCTAGGGCGCGTTTTGCGGCAAACGCCCGCCCACCCGCCTTACGCCCCGGCCAGCTTGAACGTCGCATGGGCCCGCGCCACCGGCTTGCCGTCGGCCCGCACCGTGGCGTCGGCGTAGCACAGGCTCTTGCCGGGCTTGATGAAGTCGGTGTCGAATGTCAGCCACTGGCCCAGCTTCGCCGCGCCCAGATAGTCCAGGCTCAGGCAGACGGTGACCAGTCCGCTGGACGGGATGTTCAGCGCCTTCAGCATCACGCCGCACGACAGGCCCATGGCGTTGTCGGCCAAGGTGGCGATCAGGCCGCCATGCGGGGCGCCGCGCGAATTGGTGTGAGGCTCGCGGATCTCGATCCCCAGCACCCAGCGGTCCTCGCGGATATCGGCATAGAGCGGCTCCCACGGGGTGGTCAGGGGGCTGTGACGCGTATGAAGCGTGAAGGGCTCTGGCGGCTGGAAGGTCATGGCCGGTCTCCGATCCGCAATTCAAACATGCGTTTGAATTGACCGCAAGCGCCATCGGCGTGCTAGCGTCGACCCGCAATGGGGGATCCGATGGCCAGGGACAACGGGGCGCGAAAGCTGGATGCCGCCAAGGTGGTCGACACGCTGGACCATCTGCGCATCCGCGTCGCCGAGCGCTTTCCCGACGCGGGCTTGGCCCAGGTCTGCGAGCAGCTGGCCCTGACGGCGCGCACCGCCGCCCAGAGGGCCAGGCGGCTGTCGCGACCCTATCTGGGCCTGCGCCTGCTGGTTCTGGCCATCGTCCTGATCGCGATCCTGGCCGAACTGGCCCTGATCGCCCGGCTGGACTGGCTGGCCACCCTGCGCGGCGCCGACGCGCTGCGCCTGGCCCAGGGGCTGGAGCCGGCGGTCAATCTGATCCTGTTGTCGGGCGCGGCAGCCTGGTTCCTGGTCTCGCTGGAAACCCGCTGGAAGCGTGGTCGCGTGCAGAAGGCCCTGCACGAGCTGCGCTCCTTCGCCCACGTCATCGACATGCACCAGCTGACCAAGGACCCCACCCTGGTGCTGGGACCGCGAACGCCGTCCTCGCCGGTGCGCGAGATGAACCGTTTTCAGCTGGCCCGCTATCTGGACTATTGCGCCGAGATGCTGGCCCTGACCGCCAAGCTGGCGGCGCTCTATGCCGGCGAGAGCGATGATCCGGTCATCGTTTCAGCCGTCAACGACATCGAGACCCTGACCTCTGACCTGGGCCGCAAGATCTGGCAGAAGATCATGATCCTGGGCCAGCTGGACGAAGCCCGTTCGGCCTGACCCGTTGAGATGACCTGAACCGGAGCCGAGGGGAGGCGTTCGATGTCCATGCGCGCCTTCGCCCACCTGCTGGACCGGCTGTCCCTGACCAGCTCGCGCAACGCCAAGCTGACCTTGATCGAGGACTTTCTGCGCGGCCAGCCTGATCCCGACCGGGGCTTCGCCCTGGCGGCTCTGACGGGTGCCCTGTCGTTCTCGGCGGCCAAGCCGGCCTTCATCCGCAAGGCGGTCGAGGCGCGGATGGACGCCCAGCTGTTCGCCTGGTCCTATGACTTTGTCGGCGATCTGGCCGAGACCGTCGCCCTGGTCTGGCAAGCGCGGCCGGGCCCTAATCGCGAGCCCGAACTGTCCGAAGTGGTCGAGGCCCTGCGCACCGCCTCGCGGAGCGAGGTCCAGCGCCTGATCGAGGACTGGCTGGACGCCCTGGATCCCGACGGCCGTTGGGCGCTTTTGAAGCTGATGACCGGGGGCCTGCGGGTCGGGGTTTCGGCGCGGCTGGCCAAGCAGGCCTGCGCCAATCTGGGCAAGGTCGAGATCGGGCAGATCGAGGAGGTCTGGCATGCGCTGGAGCCGCCCTACGGTGATCTCTTCGCCTGGCTGGAGGGGCGCTCTGAGCAGCCCTCGCCCAACGCGCCGGGCCGCTTCCGGCCGGTGATGCTGGCCCAGGCCATCGACGAGGCCGTGGATTTCGGAAAGCTCGTTCCGGCCGACTATGTCGCCGAGTGGAAGTGGGACGGTATCCGCGTGCAGGCGGTTTCGGAGCGTGGCGAGCGGCGGCTCTACACCCGCACCGGCGACGACATCTCGGCGACCTTTCCCGACGTGCTGGCGGCTTTGGATTTCGACGGGGCGCTGGACGGTGAGCTGCTGGTGATCCGCGACGGCGCTCTGTGCTCTTTTGGCGATCTGCAGCAGCGACTGAACCGCAAGACGGTCGATGCCAAACAGCTGGCCGCCTATCCCGCCGGGATCCGCGCCTATGACCTGCTGCTGGACGGCGAGACCGACCTGCGCAGCCTGCCGTTCGTCGAGCGCCGAGCGCGGCTGGAGGCCTTCGTGGCCAGGATCGGCAGCCCGCGCATCGACCTGTCGCCGCTGCAGCCGTTCGAGACCTGGGAAGCCCTGGCCATCCTGCGCGGCGAGCCGCCGGAGGGCGACGCGCGGCTCTCGGAGGGCTTGATGCTCAAGCGCCGCGACAGTGTCTATGAGCCGGGCCGGCCCAAGGGGCCGTGGTTCAAGTGGAAGCGTGATCCCCGGCTGATAGACGCGGTGCTGATGTACGCCCAGCGCGGCCACGGCCGGCGCTCGAGCTTCTATTCCGACTATACCTTCGGGGTCTGGCGCGAGGACGAAAGGGGCGAACGGTCCCTGACCCCGGTGGGCAAGGCCTATTTCGGCTTCACCGACGCGGAGCTGAAGCAGATCGACAAGTTCGTGCGCGACAACACCGTCGAGCGGTTCGGGCCGGTGCGCTCAGTGCGGGCCGATCTCGACTTCGGCCTGGTGTTCGAGGTGGCGTTTGAGGGCCTGCAGCGCTCGACCCGCCACAAGTCCGGCCTGGCCATGCGCTTTCCGCGCATCAATCGAATCCGCTGGGACAAGCCGGCGCGGGAGGCCGATGGACTGGAGACCCTGGAGAAGATGTTGGACTGATCGGGCTGGCCGTTGGCGACGCCCTATGCGTGCCCGACGTGGAACAGCCGGCCTTTTTCGGTGATCAGCACGGCGATCAGGCCGGCCAGGCCAAAGCCGGTGAAGCCGAGGGTCAGGGGCGCCACGGTGCCGTCGAACAGCTGGCCGATCCAGAAGCCGAACAGGGCCCCGCCAATGGTGGTGATGAAGCCCTGCACCGAGGCCGCCGTGCCGGCCAGGTGGCCCAGGGGCTCCATGGCCAGCGCACCGAAGTTCGACATCGTCAGGCCAAAGCAGAACATCATGCAGGTCTGCAGGATGGCGAAGGTCCACAGGGTCTCGTGGCCCGTCAGGGCGATCACCGCGTGGACAGCGGCGAAGGCGATATAGCCGCACAGGGCCACGTGCGAGACCCGCCGCATGCCCAGCTTGCCGACGATCCTGGAATTGACCAGCGAGGCGATGGCGATGCCCCCTGCAATGCCGGCAAAGATGAGGGTGAACAGCTTGCCTGCCCCCAGCACGTCGACAAAGACCTGCTGGGCCGAGTTGAGGAAGCCGAACAGCCCTCCCAGCACCAGGGTGGAGGCCAGGGTGTAGCCGATAGCGACGCGGTTGGTCAGGCAGGCCTTGAAGGCCGCGAGTACGGGCGCAGCCTCCAGCGGAACCCGGTCCTGCGGATGCAGGGTCTCGGGCAGCTTGATCGCGGCCCAGGCGATGACCAGCAGGCCGAAGATCGCCAGGACCAGGAAGATCCACGGCCACGGCGCGACCAGCACAATGGCCTGGCCCACCGAAGGCGCGATGATCGGCACGGCCAGGAAGACGATGAACGACAACGACATCACCTCTGCCATCTGCCGTCCGCTGTAGCAGTCGCGGACGATCGACACCGACAGCACCCGGGTCGCGGCCGCGCCCACGCCGCACAGGGCGCGGGCGATCAGCAGCATCTCGAACGAGGTGGAAAAGGCGCACAGGCCGGCGAACAGCACATAGAGGGCAAGGCCCACCATCAGCACCGGCTTGCGCCCGAAACGGTCGGCCAGCGGGCCATAGAACAGCTGCGCCGCGCCAAAGCCCAGCAGATAGGCGGTGATGATCCACTGATGCTGGTTGGCGCTGGCCACGCCCAGGGCATGGCCGATCTGCGGCAGGGCCGGCAGCATCGAGTCGATGGCCAGGGCGTTGGTCGCCATCATCGCCGCGATCAGGGCGACGAACTGCTTGAAGCCCATGCCGGGATGGGGCGGGGGGGTCTGCTGTGCGTGCGACATGGGAAGCCTCGGTCTGGACGACGTCCGACGGAAGGCGCGACGCTACGCCCGTCCTATAGCCCCCCGATGTGACAGTCGGCTAGCCGCTGCCGGCCCGACCCTAGCCGTTGAAGGCGCGGATCGCGTCGATGATCTTCTGCTGCTCGGCCGCTTCCAGATAAGGATGCATCGGCAGGGCCAGTACGGACTCGGCCTTGGTCTCGGTGACCGGCAGGCCGCCCGCGCCGCGCGGGAAGTCCGCATAGGGCGCCTGGATGTGCATCGGCACCGGATAATAGACCGCCGTGGGAATAGCCTGCGTCTTCAGATGCGCGGCCAGGCCATCGCGGTTCTCGTGTTCGATGACGTACTGGGCCCAGACCGAGACACCGCCGTCGATCACCTTGGGAACCGCCAGCACCACGCCTTCAAGCCCCGCCGCATAGCGATCGGCCACCGTCTGACGCAGCTGGATCTCTTCGGCGAAGATCGCCAGCTTTTCGATCAGGATCGCCGCCTGGATTGTGTCGAGCCGCGAGTTCATGCCGATGCGCGTGTTCAGATACTTGGTGTCGTGGTCGAAGGTGCGGCCCACCAGATCCGGAGCCACCGCCTTGCCGTGGACGCGGTAGCTGTCCATCAGGTCCCAGAGGTCCTGGTCGTTGGTCAGCACCGCCCCACCATCGCCGTAGCAGCCCAGCGGCTTGGCCGGGAAGAAGCTGGTGGTGGCCACGTCGGCCCAGTGCAGCGGATGGTGGCCGTTCAGCGTGCAGCCAAAGCCCTGGGCGCTGTCGGCGATCAGCTTCATCCCCTCGCGGTCGCAGATCGCCTTGATGGCCGGATAGTCGGCGGGCTGGCCGAACAGATCGACGGCGATCACCACCTTGGGCGTCAGCTTGCCCTGCGCCTTCACGCCGGCGATCGCGGCCTCCAGCGCGGCGGGATCGAGGTTGAAGGTGTCGGGCAGGATATCGACAAACACCGGCGTCGCATCGACCCACGGCACCACTTCGGGCGTCGCGGCGAAGGTGAAGGACGGACAGAACACCGCGTCGCCCTTGCCGATGCCCCAGGCCATCAGCGGCAGGGCGATGGCGTCGGTGCCGTTGGCGCAGGACAGGGCCAGCCTGGCCTCGCCGAACGCGGCCAGCTTGGCCTCGAACTCGCGAACCTGCGGACCCATTACATAGGCACCGCTGTCGAGCACGCCGGCGATGGCGGCGTCGATCCTGTCGCGGATCCGGCGTTGCTGGGCGGCCAGGTCGATGAAGGGCATGCTCATGGGCGGCGCTCATAGAGGCGGATCGAGGCGAGTTCGAGCCAATTGATGTAACCGACTGTTTCGCCGGAGCGAAGCGGGGCCTCGCGGCCGTGGTCGGGAACGGCCCGTTGGCCCTGTTCGTTGACCGCTTCGCGCGGGGGCGCCATCGAGAGGTCCATGACCAAGCCGACCCTGATTCAGCCTGACGCCCGCCTGCCCGCCGTCGCCAACATTTGGGCCGACGAGACCGTGCTGGGGCACTTCCTCGACTGGGCCGGCAAGGTGGCGGTCAATCTGGTGGTCGCCGCCCTGATCCTCGGCCTGACCTTCTGGCTGGCGGGCTGGGCCGCCAAGGTGGTGCGCCGGACCCTGGGACGCGTCCACCGCAACAACCCCGACCAGACCCTGGAAACCTTCGGCGCCTCGCTGGTGCGCTATGCGGTGGTGGCTGTCGGTCTGGTGGCGGTGCTGCAGCAGGTCGGGGTCCAGGCCACCTCGATCATCGCCGTGCTGGGCGCGGCGTCGCTGGCCATTGGCCTGGCCCTGCAGGGTGCCCTGTCGAACCTGGCCGCCGGGGTGATGATCCTGCTGTTTCGGCCCTATCGGGTCGGCGACGTGATCGAGACCGTGACGCGCGTCGGCACGGTCAAGTCGCTGGATCTGCTGTTCACCGAGATCGCCACCTTCGACAACGTCAAGGTGATGATCCCCAACAGCAAGGTGTTCGGCGACGTGATCCTGAACTATTCGGCCCACCGCACGCGCCGCGTGGACGTGCTGTTCAAGGTCCCACTGAAGACCGATCTGGTCGCGGTGCTCAAGCGCCTGCGCGAGCGGGCCGAGCACGACCCGCGGATCCGCAGCGAGCCGGCCGTGCAGATCGAGGTCACCGACCTGTCCGAAGCCTTCGCCCAGGCTGCGATCCGGGCCTGGACGGCCAGGGAGGATTTCGCCTCGGTCAAGACCGACCTGATGCTGACCGCCCATCTGCTGTCCGAAGACCCGGCGCGCACCGACCTGCCTCCGCCGCGCCCGACCAAGGCCGTGGATCCCTCGCCGGCCATGCCGGGCGAGGGGGAACATCATCTGTTTGGACTGAAGGCTCCGATGCGCCGGCGTAAATCCGGGGCCGGCAAGTCGACACCGCCGACCGGATCCTGACGCGGACGCTGCGCCCAGGCCGAGCGCGAGACGATCGCCTCCATGGCCCGTATGCCGGCCTGGAAGGATCACCCTCAGGTGGTCGCGCGGCCTTAGGCCTGACCCAGGGTTCCGCGCAGCCGCACCCATTCCTGGGCGAACTTGCGACTGACCCTGGCGTCCTCGAAGACCACGCGGCGCATCTGGCCGGCGAACTCGGGCGCGTCGTGGATGATCACGAACGGAAAGCCGTTGGCTGACAGGAAGCTCTGAACGAAGGTCGAGAAGCTGGCGGCCTCGGTGGAATCGGCGAGGCGGATCTCGGCGGTGGCGTCGGTCGGGACCATGACAGTCTCTCCTGTGGCTGCTGCCACACTAACGCACGAGATCGCAAATGCGAACGGAGTTCGCGTGAGCGAAATAATCAGTGTTCATATGAACGGCGCCGGGCGAGTCCGGCGCCGTTCATGAGATCGCCCTAAAGGATCGATTGTCCGGTCCCGGCCCAGTCCTTCATGAACTGTTCCAGGCCCTTGTCGGTCAGCGGGTGCTTGAACAGGTCGCTGAACACCGAGGGCGGGATGGTGACGACGTCGGCGCCGACGATGGCCGCGTCCTTGACGTGGGCGACGTTGCGCACCGAGGCGGCCAGGATCTCGGTCTCGTAGCCGAAATTGTCATAGATCGTGCGGATGTCGCGGATCAGGTCCATGCCGTCGAAGCCATAGTCGTCCAGCCGGCCGATGAACGGCGAGACGAAGGTCGCACCGGCCTTGGCGGCCAGCAGGGCCTGGGTGGCCGAGAAGCACAGGGTGACGTTGGTCGAGATGCCTTCGCTGGCGAAGGCGGCGCAGGCGATCAAACCATCGCGGGTCAGCGGGATCTTGACCACGACATTGGGGGCGATGCCGGCCAGCTTGGTGCCTTCAGCGATCATCGCGTCGGCGGTTGTGGCGGCGACTTCGGCGCTGATCGGACCTGGCACCAGGTCGCAGATCTCGGCGATCACCTCCAGCATCGGTCGGCCCGCCTTGGCGATCAGGGTCGGGTTGGTGGTCACGCCATCCACGAGGCCGGTGGAGGCCAGGTCGGCGATGACCTTGGTGTCGGTGCTGTCGAGGAAGATCTGCATGGGACTCTTGCGCTGATTTCTGTTGGGCTTTGGGCCGGTTTATCGCGATGGGCCGCCGCGCGCCAGCATGGGCGACGTCACAAGCCGTTGCGGACCAGCTGGTCGGCCACGCGTTCCACGGCCGGCTTCCAGGGCCGGGGCGTGAAACCGAAGGTCGCGGCCAGCTTGCCGCTGTCCAGCGCCGAGCGCGGCGGCCTGGCGGCGGCCTCGGCGAAGGCGCCCTGCGTCGTCGGTTCCAGCCGGGCGCGGCTCAGCGGGTCGCGGTCGAGGGCGGCCTTGGCGAACTCGAAACGGCTGGCCTCGCCGCTGTTGGCGAAGTGGAACAGGCCAAAGGCTGGATCATCGGCCGGAGCGCCCGCCCAGCGCGCGGCGGCGGCGACCATGAACCCGGCCAGGGCCTCGCCGTCGGTGGGGCTGCCATGCTGGTCGGCGACCACCTTCAGCACCTCCCGCGTGCGGCCCAGCTCCAGCATGAAGGAGACGTAGTTGCGGCCATACGGCGAGAACACCCACGAGACCCGCAGCACCGTCGTGCGCGGGGGGGCCAGCACCGCCTGCTCTCCCGCCAGCTTGGAGTGGCCATAGACGCTGATCGGCTCGGCGGAGTCGGTTTCGACATAGGGCCGGGTCGCCTGGCCGTCGAAGACGCTGTCGGTCGACAGATGGATAAAGGGCAGGCCGCGCTCGGCGCAGGCGGCGGCCATGACCCCAGGCGCGGTCGCGTTGACGGCAAAGGCGGCCTCGGGTTCGGCCTGCGCCCTGTCGACCATCGTGAAGGCGGCGGCGTTCCAGACCAGGTCGCAATCGGCCGCCAGGATCGCGGCGCGGATGGCGGCGGGATCGGTCAGGTCGACCTCGGCCCGCGAGAGGGTCTTCAGGGCGATCCTGTCCGTCGCCGCGGCGATCAGCGCCTGGCCGACCTGCCCCGTGGCCCCAAACTGCAGGACCTTCAGGGTCATTTCAGGCCCGGAACCCGGTCGCCCAGCACCTCGACCACGAAGGCATGCAGGTCGCCGCCCCGGAACAGATAGCCCGGCAGGCCGGCGCGGCGTCCGGCCTCGACGTCGCTGGACCGGTCGCCGATGATCACCGCCTCGGCGGGGGTCAGGCCGAAATCGGCCAGGCCCCGCAGCACCATGCCGGGATTGGGCTTGCGGTCGGGATGGTCGCTGACGCGATAGGCGTCGATGGCGGCGTTCTCGTGATGGGGCGCGAAATAGAAGGCGTCGATCTGGCCGCCCAGCTGGGCCAGCTGGGCCTGCATCGCGGCATGGAAACCGTGCATGGCGGCTTCCTCAAAATAGCCCCGGCCGATCCCCGACTGGTTGGTGACCACGATCACCTTCAGGCCCGCCCGGGTCAGGGCGGCCACGGCCTCGCAGGCGCCGTCGATCCAGTCCAGCCGGGCGGGATCGGCGACATAGCCGTGATCGATATTCAGCACGCCGTCCCGGTCGAGGAAGACGGCGCGAAGAGGAGGCGGGGTGTCCATGGATCGAGCTTTATCGTCTGTCATCGTGGGGCGCCAAGCTCTCGTCTTGGCGTAGCGGTCAGAACGCGATTAGAAAATACCCGGACCTGGAGAGTTCTCGATGCCCGACACCCTGAACGGCGCCTTCAACGCCGCCGCTCGCCTTCGCGACCGGCTGAAGGGTTGGGCGCTGTCGACCGCCTTCCCGCTGTGGTGGACGGTTGGCGCGGACCACGAGGGCGGTGGCTTCTTCGAGACCATCGAGCAGTCCGGCGAGGCCAAGGACTCGCCGCGCCGGGGCCGGGTGCTGCCGCGCCAGATCTACGCCTTCGCTGCCGCCAGGGATCTGGGCTGGACCGGCCCGTGGCGGCAGGCCGTCGAGCACGGGCTGAGCTATTATCTCGACGTCTATCGCAAGCCCAACGGCCTGTTCCGGGCCCTGGTCGGCCCGGGCGGGGTCAGCCTGGACGACAGCTCGGCCCTTTATGATCAGGCGTTCGCGATGTTCGCCCTGGCCAATGCCAGCGCGGTGACGGGGCGGAGCGACCTGCGCGACGTCGCCGTCTCGGTGCGCGACACCCTCTATGCGACGCTGAAGAACCCGCTGGGCGGGTTCAACGAGTCGACGCCGACCGATCCGCCGCTGCACTCCAACCCGCACATGCACCTGTTCGAGGCCTGCCTGGCCTGGAACGCCATCGACGCCGATCCGAAATGGCGCGCTCTGGCCGATGAGATCGCCGAGTTAGCCCTGACCAGGTTCATCTCCGCCGAGACCGGCGCGCTGCGCGAGTTCTTCGACGACCAGTGGAACCCTGCCCCGGGCGTGGCCGGCCGGATCTGGGAGCCGGGCCACCAGTATGAATGGGCCTGGCTGCTGCTGCGCTGGGGCCGGCTGGCCGGCCGTCCCGACGCCATCGCCGCGGCCCTGCGGATGATCGATCTGGCCGAGACCCAGGGCGTCGATCCCGAGCGCGGCGTCGGCATGAACGCCATGCTCGACGACATGACTGCCCACGACGCCGGGGCCCGCCTGTGGCCGCAGACCGAGCGGATCAAGGCCGGGGTCCTGGCCGCCGAGGTCACCGGCGATGACAAGTGGTGGGGCGTGGCCGCCGAGGGGGCCGAGGGGCTGCTGCAATATCTGCGCACGCCCGTGCCGGGCCTGTGGCGTGACAAGCTCAAGCCCGACGGCACCTTTGTCGAGGAAGCCGCACCGGCCAGCTCGTTCTACCACATCGTCTGCGCCATCGCGGAGATGGACCGGGCGGTTACGGCCGCGACGTGACCAGCAGGACGGCGGCGGTCCTGGCCTGAACGCTCGTGGCCGCCTCCAGCGTGGTGACCGCGCCGAGGCCCTCGACCTGGCCGTCCAGCACCTGAACCACGCCGGCGGGCAGCGCGACGGTCTCGCCGGCCTTCAGGGTCCATTGCTCGACCTGGACCGTGGCGGTGGTCGTCAGCACCTTGCGCGGGCTGTTGCCACGATCCCGGCCGCTGGCGATCGAACGGCCGTCGCGCTTGAGGCCGTCGACCAGGGTCTTGACCGCCTGGCTGGCGTCGCGATGGCAGACGAGAATGGCGTCGGGCTCGGCCACGACGACGATGTCCTTCAGGCCGATCACGCCGATGAACGGACCGGTCGACCGGGCCAGTACGCGCTCGCAGTCGATCAGGGTCACGTCGCCGGACACGGCGTTCTGGCCACCATCCTTGGGAAAGGCGTCCCAGATGGCGTCCCAGGCGCCCAGGTCCGACCACGAGAAGGCGGCGGGCACGACGGCGGCCTTCTTGGTGCGCTCCATCACCGCATAGTCGAGCGAGATCTTGGCGGCGCCGGCGAAGGCGGCCTTGTCCAGGCGGGCGACGCCGCCTTCGAGCTTCAGGGCGTCGATGCAGGCGCGGGCGGCGGCCGAGACGGTGGGCTCGAAGGCGTCGAGCTCGCCCAGCAGCATGTCGGCCTTGAAGGCGAAATTGCCGCTGTTCCACAGATAGCCGTCGGCGACATAGGCCTGCGCGGTAGCGCGGTCCGGCTTCTCGACGAAGGCGGCCACGCTGTTGACGCTGCCGTCCAGCAGGGCGTCGCCCGGGCGGATATAGCCAAAGCCGGTGGCGGGGGCGGTCGGCTTGACGCCGAAGGTGACGATCCAGCCTTCGGCGGCAGCGCGGGCGGCGGTGATGGCGGCTTCACCAAAGATCTCGGGCTGGGCGATATAGTGGTCGGCGGCCAGCATCAGGGCCACGCCGTCCGGATCGCGGGACTGGACATAGGCGGCGGCCACGGCCACGGCCGGGGCGCTGTCGCGGGCCTCGGGCTCGACCAGCACGGTGACCGGCACGCCGATCTGCGCCGTCTGGGCCAGCACGAACTCGACCATGGCCCCGCCGGTGACGATGACGATTTCGGCGCGGCCCGGCAGGGTCGCCACCCGCAGCACGGTGTCCTGGAAGCTGGAATAGTCACCGATCAGTTTGAGGAACTGCTTGGGCTGGTCGGCCCGCGAGGCCGGCCACAGCCGGGTGCCCGAACCGCCGCACAGGATCACCGGATAGATCGCGCTCACAAGTCCCCCACGTCCCCACGACCCCCACCGGGTCTCAAACCTCAACTAGCACGGGTCTCTTAACGATCGCCGGTGACGAACCGCACAGGACGCAAACTTTCTAGCCCAAGACTTCAGACCGCCGTATTGGCGTGCAGTTCCGCCAGCCAGATGTCGGCGGTCGCGTCCGAAGGCATCCGCCAGTCACCACGGGGCGAAAGCGCGCCGCCCGACGAGATCTTCGGGCCGTTGGGCATGGCCGAGCGTTTGAACTGGTTGGCGAAGAACCGGCGCAGGAACAGCTCCAGCCAGCGCTTGATCTCCGGCAGGTCATAGGCCTTGCGCTGGGCGTCCGGCGTCCCGACCGGCCAGCCGCCTTGGCTGGCGTCATGCCAGGCGGTCCAGGCCAGGAAGGCGATCTTGGACGGGCTCATGCCGTAGCGGGTCAGGTAGTAGAGGTTGAAGTCCTGCAGGGCATAGGGGCCGACGAAGCTCTCGGTGGCCTGCCCCTGCTCGCCGGGCACCAGTTCCGGCGAGATCTCGGTATCGAGGATATCCGCCAGCAGATCGGCCGTCGCCGCATCGACATCGCCCGAGGCGGCAACGAAGCGGATCAGGTGCTGGATCAGGGTCTTGGCCACGCCAGTATTGGGATTGTAGTGGCTCATCTGGTCGCCGACGCCATAGGTGCACCAACCCAGGGCCAGCTCCGACAGGTCGCCGGTGCCAACCACCATGCCGTGGTTGTGGTTGGCCAGGCGGAACAGATAGTCGGTGCGCAGGCCCGCCTGGATGTTCTCGAACGTCACGTCATAGACCGGCTCGCCCCGCGAATAGGGGTGATCGAGGTCTTTCAGCATCACTTCAGCGGCCGGGCGGATGTCGATCTCGTCGGCGCTGACGCCCATCGCCTTCATCAGCGTCCAGGCGTTGGACTTGGTGCGGTCCGAGGTCGCGAAGCCGGGCAGGGTGTAGGCCAGGATGTTGCTGCGCGGCAGGCCCAGCTGGTCCATGGCCTTGGCGGCGACGATCAGGGCGTGGGTCGAGTCCAGACCGCCCGATATGCCGATCACCAGCTTTTTCAGGCCCGAGGCCTCGACCCGGCGGGCCAGACCCTGGACCTGGATATTGTAGGCCTCGTAGCAGTTGTCGCTCAGCTGCGCGGAATCCGACGGCGTGAACGGGAAGCGCTCGACCGTGCGGGCCAGGGCCAGGTCGCCGGCCGGCGGGGTGAAGTCGAACGGCACGATCCGGAAGGCGCTCGGCACCAGGGTCGCGGCGTCGCCAAAGCTGACCACCCGCATGCGCTCCTGGCGGATGCGGTCGACGTCGACATCGGCCATGGCCATCACGGCGGTGGTCGAAAAGCGTGGCGTCTCGGCCAGCAGGGCGCCCATCTCGTGAATGTCGGCATGGCCGTCCCAGGCCACGTCGGTCGAGCTCTCGCCCGCCCCGGCGGCCGAATAGACATAGGCCGCTATGGCCCGCGCCGACTGGCTGGCGCAAAGCAGGCGGCGGGTCTGGGACTTGCCGATGGTGATGTTGCTGGCCGACAGGTTCAGCAGGATCTCGGCCCCGGCCATGGCCTGGGCGGTGCTGGGCGGGGTGGGCGTCCAGACGTCCTCGCAGATCTCGATGCCCACATTGAACGGTGTCGGGCCGCTGGCCCGCAGCAGGATGTCGGTCCCGAACGGCACGGTCTCACCCGCCAGGGTCACGGTCTTGCCGACCACGCCGGCCCCCGGCGTGAACCAGCGGCGTTCATAGAATTCGCGATAGTTGGGCAGGAAGCTCTTGGGGATCACGCCCCGCACCTTGCCGCCCTGGATGGCGACGGCGGTGTTGTAGAGGCGGCCGTCCACGCGCAGCGGCGCGCCGACCACGAACAGCGGGGTCAGGGTGGCGCTGGCCAGGGCCAGGGTGTCGATGGCGGCTTCCACCGCGTTCAGCAGGGCGTCCTGTTGCAGCAGGTCATCGATGGAATAGCCGGTCAGGCCCAGTTCCGGGAACACCAGCACCGCCACGCCCGCCGCATCGGCCTGGCGCACCAGGTCGAGCACGCTGGCGGCATTGGCGGCCGGATCGACCAGCTTGACCTTGGGCACGGCGGTGGCGACGCGAACAAAGCCGTGGCGGTACGGCGAGAAGAACGGGAGGTTCGTCAAGCGAGCGACCTTTCGAGGTTATGCTGAAACTGAGCATAAGTCTGCGTCCAGCTATAACGTGTCCGGACGGCCTTGCCTAGCGCCCCCAAGTCTTGACCCCAAGGGGTCATCGTGCGACCTCGCGCCCGCGCAGCCCTGCAAAACATAACGAACAAAGACCAACGCCCATGCCCGTTTCGCCCATCAAAATGGCCGACGCGATCCGCGTCCTTTCCATGGATGCGGTCCACAAGGCCAAGTCCGGACACCAGGGCATGCCGATGGGCATGGCCGATGTGGCGACGGTGCTGTGGAGCAAGTTCCTCAAGTTTGATGCGGCAAAGCCCGACTGGGCCGACCGCGACCGTTTCGTGCTGTCGGCCGGCCACGGCTCGATGCTGATCTATTCCCTGCTTCACCTGACCGGCTTCAAGGCCATGACGATGAAGGAGATCGAGAATTTCCGTCAGTGGGGTTCGCTGACCCCCGGCCATCCCGAAGTGCATCACACGCCCGGTGTCGAATGCACCACCGGTCCGCTGGGCCAGGGCCTGGCCACCGCCGTCGGCATGGCCATGGCCGAGGCCCATCTGGCGTCGCGCTTTGGTGCCGACATCGTCGATCACCGCACCTGGGTGATCGCCGGCGACGGCTGCCTGATGGAGGGCGTCAGCCATGAAGCCATCAGCATCGCCGGCCGTCTGAAGCTGTCCAAGCTGACGGTGCTGTTCGACGACAACAACACCACGATCGACGGCGTCGCCACCATCTCCGAGACCGGCGATCAGGTCGCGCGCTTCAAGGCCGCCGGCTGGGCGGTCAAGGTCGTCGACGGCCACGACCACGGCAAGATCGCCGCCGCCCTGCGCTGGGCGACCAAGCAGGACCGCCCGACCATGATCGCGTGCAAGACGCTGATCAGCAAAGGCGCGGGCCCCAAGGAAGGCGACCCCCACAGCCACGGCTACACCCTGTTCGATCCCGAGATCGCCGCCTCGCGCGTCGCCATGGGCTGGGACGCCGCGCCGTTCACGCTGCCCGACGACATCGCCAAGGCCTGGAAGAGCGTCGGCCGTCGCGGTGCCAAGGTGCGCAAGACCTGGGAAGCGGGCCTGAAGGCCTCGGCCCACGCCGCCGAGTTCAACCGCGCGATCTCGGGCGGCCTGCCCGCCAACGCCTTTGAAGCCGTCGACGCCCACATCGCCAAGATGGCGCAGACCAAGCCGGCCAACGCCACGCGCGTTCACTCGGGCGCGGCCCTGGACCATCTGATCCCGGCGATCCCCGAAATGATCGGCGGCTCGGCTGACCTGACCGGCTCCAACAACACCTTCGTCAAGGGCATGAGGGCGTTCGACACGCCCGACTATGCCGGCCGTTACGTCCATTACGGCGTGCGCGAGTTCGGCATGGCGGCAGCGATGAACGGCATGGCCTTGCATGGCGGCGTCATTCCCTATTCGGGCACCTTCCTGGCGTTTGCCGACTACAGCCGCGCGGCCATCCGCCTTGGCGCCCTGATGGGTGCCAAGGTCATTCACGTGATGACCCACGACTCCATCGGCCTGGGCGAGGACGGCCCGACCCACCAGCCGGTCGAGCAGGTGGCCTCGCTGCGCGCCATCCCCAACCTTCTGGTCTTCCGTCCGTGCGACGCGGTGGAAGCCGCCGAGTGCTGGAAGATCGCCCTGGAGCAGACCACCACCCCGTCGGTCATGGCCCTGTCGCGCCAGAAGACGGTCGGCGTGCGCGCCTCGGGCGAACAGAACCTGTCGGCCAGGGGCGCCTATGAGCTGCTCGCCGCCGAGGGCGGCGAGGCGATGGTGACGATCTTCGCCACCGGCACCGAGGTTGGCGTTGCCGTCGCCGCGCGCGACATCCTGCAGGGCCAGGGCAAGCCGACCCGCGTGGTCTCGGTTCCGTGCTGGGAGCTGTTCGAGCAGCAGCCGGCCGCCTATCGCCAGGCCGTCATCGGCACGGCGGCCAGGCGCGTCGCGGTCGAGGCTGGCATCCGTCAGGGCTGGGAGCGCTTCATCGGCGAGGACGGCGCCTTCATCGGCATGACCGGCTTTGGGGCCAGCGCCCCGTTCGAGCGTCTCTACAAGGAGTTCGGCATCACCGCCGAGGCCGTCGCGGCCGCCGCAGGCTGATCCAGGACGACCAGGGGGCGCGCCAGGCGCGCCCCTTTCAGTTTCTGAGCCTTACAGGCCCCACTGCACCCGGAAGCCGGCGGTTTCGACCAGGCAGCCGACGCTGCGCTCGAAGGCGTGGGCCAGGGTGCCGTCCACCCGCCCCAGTTCGGGCTCGAACGTCAGGTCTTGGCCGACCAGCGCCTCGAAGGCCGCGATGCGACCCCAGAACATGGTGCCGGCCGGGAAAGCGGTGTCGGGACCGTAGCGGAAGTTCAGTTCGCGGGAGAGCCGGTCCACACCCTCGGCGTTGTGGGTCATCACTCCCGGGTCGCTGAACAGCATCCGCGCGTTTTCCGGCGCCAGCAGGCCCAGCCGTCCGTCCTGCGCGAACGCCGCAAGGGCCGCTTGGGCGCGATCGCGAGACATCAGGCCGTCCAGCAGGCGATCACGCCAGGCCGCGCCGTCCGAGCGGTGCGGCGACTTCTTCGTGTGGGCCTTGCAGAACACCGTATGGCCGCGCGCCCGCGCGATCTTCAGGGCGGTCAGGAACGGAACCACGTCGCGTCCGTGATTGGGCATGGGGACCAGGACAGCGCCCGGCACGGCCCTGGCCAAGGCGTCGACCGCCGTCGTCGGCCACTGCTCGGGGAAGGTGATGATGACATCCATCCCGCCCCGCAGCGGCGCCAGCCGCTGGGTGAGGTCGTCGATCAGGTCGGCGTAGAAGATGTGGAACAGCATCACCGCGTCCTGCGTGCGGGGGCCTTGCTGCGAGGCGGCCACGGCGGGGTGGTCGCGGGCGGGCGTCGGGGCGCGGCGGGCCACGGCGTTGCGCAGGGCCTGGGCCGAGGCGTGGCCCAGCCAGCGGTCGGGCTCCAGATAGGTCCCCTCGCCCCACTCGTTCCAGGCGTTGACGAACACCAGCCGCTCATCGGGCGGGGCCAGGCGTGTCGTGCAGTCCAGGGCGGCGCCGGCCCAGTCGTGGAAGCGCTGCGGGGTGGCGTTGTGAAAGATGTTGCCGCAGCCGGGCTTGCGCGCCTCATTGTCCCAGGACGGCATGACGCCGGGATAGATCCGGGCGTCCTGGCGCGCGTAGAGGGCGGTGATCCTCTCCTCGACGACGGTGTCGTAGTCGTAGATCCGCCCAGCGAAATCGAGGTTCAGGCGCTCGACCGTGTCGGTGATCTCGCCCTTCTGCAGGGCGTGGGGCGGGAACTCGACCAGGCCGTCGAAGCCGGCGTCGCGCCAGGCCGAGAAGCCAAAGGCGTTGGTGCAGAGGATGAACAACTCACCGATCCCGCGCTCGCGGGCTCGCCCGCGCCAGCGCTCCAGCGTGGCCGCCGCGTCAGGCAGGGTGTCGGGGCGATAGACGATCAGCAACGGCTTGCCGCCCACCCGCACATAGCGCGGCGAGGCCATGTAGCGCGCCAGGTCGTCGAGCAAGGCCAGGTCATCTTCCGGCGAATGGTCCTGGGCCATCAGGACGTCCTGTTCGTCGCCGTCCCAGCGCCGGGTCCAGTTCTCATTGGCCCAGCAAAGGGCGAACGGCAGGTCGATCTGCGGGTCGTCGACAAAGGCGTCGAGCGGGCGCTCCAGCAGGCGCTTTCCGCCGAACCAGTAGTAGTGGAAGCAGAAAGCGTCGACTCCGGCGTTGCGGGCCATCTGGGCCTGGGCCTGCAGCACCTCGGGCACCCGCAGGTCGTAGAAGCCCAGCTCGCCGGGCAGGCGCGGCTGGTAGTGGCCGACAAACTGGGGCGTGGCCTTGCTGACATTGGTCCACTCGGTGAAGCCCTTGCCCCACCACTGATCGTTCTCGGGGAAGGGGTGGTACTGCGGCAGGTAGAAGGCCAGCACCCTGGGCGCATCGTCGGCGCGCGGCGGCGGGTTCAGGGCCGGGGCGGCGTAGTGGGGGCTGAAGGCGTGTCGCGCCACGTTGAAGGCGTGCTGGTAGGACTCCCGCCAGGGATCCTGGCGTCGGTTTCTCATGGTCTGACGCGCCAGACGCATTGTGCTCTTGGGATCGCGCAGGGTCCGCAGGACGATCCGGATCCCGCGCGCGGCGGCTGGCGACAGCCGGCGAAGCGCGGTCCGCAGCAGCCGGCGGGGGGCTGTCAGGCGGGGGGCACCGGGGGCCGGCTCGGCGGCCGGATCGACCTGGAACGCGGTCAATTCGAACAGGCACGGGGTGGCGGAAGGGCGAAGGACGATCTGGCTCAGGGCGCCGGCATTGGTGTGGGCCACGACGACATAGGCGTCCTCGCCCAGCCGCTTCAGCGCCACAGGCGTCGCCAGTTCCAGACTATCGCCCCAGTCGATCAGCAGACTGGGGGCTTCGATCTGTCCCTCGAGGGCGCGGATCTTAACGGTCACGCGAACCGACGCTACATCGTCGAAGGCTGGCTGCTCGGCCCGGGTCAGGCGAAACAGCATTTCCGCGTCGGCGGTCTGGGCCCTGAACTGGCCAGGCGATCCCGTCGGCTCCACGGCCTTGCGGGGCGCGGGAAGCCGCTCGCTCACGCCGCGCTGCTTCTCTCGAGCCACTCTTCCGTGGTGCCCAGGAAGGTGGGCACGCCGGACTCCATGGTCATGACCTTGTTGCAGACCTTGGCGGCCAGTTGATAGTCGTGGGTGGCGAGGACAACGATCTTGGCGGAATCGACCATGCTGTTGAGGCGGTCGGCGGCCCGCTTCTGGAAGTCGGCGTCGCCGGCGCTGATCCACTCGTCCATGATCAGGATGTCGGCGTCCATCTGGGTGGCCACCGAGAAGGTCAGGCGCGCGGCCATGCCGGCCGAATAGGTTTTCAGCGGCATGTGCACGAAGGCGCCCAGGCCCGAGAACTCGACGATCGAGGGCAGGCGCTTCTTGATCTCGCGGTCCGACATCATCTGCATCATGGCCAGGTTGCGGATGTTCTCCAGACCCGAGGCTTCGATGTCGAGGCCGACCGAGATCGAGATCATCGAGCTGATCCGCCCACGCACATCCACCTTGCCCAGGGTCGGCGAATAGATGCCGGCCAGGATCTTCAGCAGCGAGGTCTTGCCCGAACCATTGTGGCCGATCACGGCCAGGCGGTCGCCTTCCGCCAGCTTGAGGCTGACGTTCGACAGCGCCCGCACGAAGGTCACATCCTTGCCGGCCTGGATCAGGCGACCGCCGACGGCCATGTTCAGCACGGTGTTGCGCAGCGACTGGGCGCGCACGCTGTAGAGATTGTAGTCGAGCGTGACGTCGGTGAGTTCGATGGAACTGTTCATGTCGCCTACAGCCAGAACACGACGCGGGTGCGGACCAGGGTGAGGCTGATCAGCGTAAGCAGCGCAGCGACGCCGAGGAAGGCCAGCGACGCATAGACATCGTGGACCGGCGCGGCGTTGCCCATCAACGGCTGCCGGACAATCTCGAGCAGGTGGCTGAACGGGTTGAGATCGACGATCCAGCGCATTGTTTCAGGAACCTGTGTGCGCTTCCAAAACACCGGTGTGAGCATGAACAGGCTCTGGGCGACAAAACCGACCATATAGTTGATGTCGCGGAAACGCACCGAGATCATGCCCAGGGGAATGCTGATGAACAGGCCCGTCAGCAGGGCGATGGGCAGGTTGACCAGCAGGGTCCAGTGCGGGATCACCGCCAGCTTCATCAGCATCAGCACCAGCCACAGCCCGACGACCTGGTGGAGGAAGTTGATGAAGATCTTGCTCATCTGCTGGAAGGCGTGAAAGCTCAGGGGCAGGTTGCGCACCTGCATCACGCCGGCGGCATTGACGAAGGTATTGGCGATCTCGGGCAGGATGCCGCCGGTGATCGACCAGCCGACCACGCCGATCATGATGAAGGACAGGTTGTCCTTGGCGTCGCCGCCGAAGATCGAGCCGAACACGATGGCCAGGGAGAAGGCGGTGGCCAGGGTGGTGCTGGCCATCCAGACGGGACCCAGCAGGCTGCGGCGATATCGCGTCACCGTCTGCTCGACGCTGACCCGCCACCACAGAGGCGTCAGGAGCAGGCCGCGATACAGGTCAAGCGCGGCGGCCTTGAAACTTCCGAAGAGGCTCATTCAGAAGTCATTCCTGTTGACGGCAGACAAATCCGGAAACTCTCGCAAACAGGCAGACTGCGGGCGGCAGGGCCCAATCCAGCTTTCCAATCCGTCGAAGCGGTGGTCTTCTTAACAGGCCTCGCCAACTTGGGAAACAGCTCATGCGGCAGCGCGACGTCGCTGATTCTTCTGAATGTTCCGGCCTGTCCGGCGACCTGGAACCGCAACCGACAGCCCAGTCAGGCCAGGTTTGGTGCGACGGCGCGCGGGCCGGTCAGCTTTCAGCCAGCGAGCGCAAATAGGCACCGTAGGGCGACTTCTGCAGGCCATGCGCCAGGTCCAGAAGCTGGTCGGTATTGATCCAGCGGTTCTGATAGGCGACCTCCTCGCAGCAGCCGATCTTCAGGCCCTGGCGGTGCTCGATGGCCCGCACGAATTCCGAGGCCTCCAGCAGGCTGTCATGGGTGCCGGTGTCGAGCCAGGCAAAGCCCCGGCCCATGCGCTCTACCGACAGGGTGCCGCTCTCCAGATAGAGGCGGTTGATGTCGGTGATTTCCAGCTCGCCGCGCGGCGAAGGCTTCAGGTCGCGGGCGTAGTCCACCACCTTGTTGTCGTACATGTAGAGCCCGGTCACCGCCCAGTTGGAGCGCGGCTGGACCGGCTTTTCCTCGATGCTGACGGCGCGGTTGTCCTCGTCGAACTCGACGACGCCGTAACGGTCGGGATCCTTGACCAGATAGGCGAAGACCGAGGCGCCGTTCTGGGCGCGGGTCGCCGCGCCCTCCAGCATCCGGCCCATGCCGGCCCCATAGAACAGGTTGTCGCCCAGGATCAGCGTCGAGGGACCGTTGCCGACGAAGTCCGCGCCGATGCGATAGGCGTCGGCCAGGCCCGTGGGCTCGGGCTGCTCGGCATAGACGAAGTTGACGCCCCAATCAGAGCCGTCGCCCAGCAGGCCCTGGAACAGCGGCAGGTCGCGCGGCGTGCTGATGATCATGATGTCGCGGATGCCCGCCATCATCAGGATCGAGATCGGATAATAGATCATCGGCTTGTCGTAGACCGGCAGCAGCTGTTTGCTGACGCCCTTGGTCACCGGGTGCAGGCGCGTGCCCGATCCGCCGGCCAGGATGATGCCCTTCATGAAATAGTACCCCTACTGCCCCGCGCGACCGGTCACGTCTGTCGGTGACCTTTGGCCGTCAAATATCTGTCCAGAGCGTCTTGCCATGCCGGCATGGATCGGCCCAGCGCCTTTTCGACCTTGGCTTTGGCCAGAACGCTGTAGGGCGGACGGCGGGCCGGGGTCGGAAACTCGGACGTGGGGATCGGCGAGACCGTCGCGGCGACACCCGCACGGTCGATGATCGCTTCGGCGAATTCATGCCAGCTGGCCGCGCCGGAATTGACCACGTGATAGAGGCCGGCCGGAGCCTCGACCCTGATCAGGTCGAGGATCGCCTCGGCAGCGTCCCAGGAACCGGTCGGCGACATCATCTGGTCGGCGACGACCTTCAGCGCCCCGCGCTCGCGGCCAAAGCGGATCATGGTCTCGACGAAATTGCCGCCCTTGCCGCTGGCCCCGGCGACGCCGAACAGCGACGCGACGCGGGCCACGATGACGTCGTCATGCGCCTGGCGGGCCAGGGTTTCGCCCTGCAGCTTGGTCTGCCCATAGACATTGATCGGGGCCGGCGCGGCGTCTTCGTCCAGCGGCTGGCGCGAGGCCTGGCCGCCGAACACATAGTCGGTCGAGACCTGGACGAGCCGGGCCGTCTTGCGGGCGCAGGTCCTGGCCAGCGCCTGGGCGAAGTCGGCGTTGATGGCCACGGCCGGGCCTGCGTCCTTCTCGCAGTCGTCGACGCGGGTGACGGCGACGCTGTTGATGGCGACGTCGAAGTCCAGATCGGCCAGGGCCGCGTCCAGCCCGGCCAGATCGGTCGCATCGAACTGCGGACGTTGCAGGGCGATCAGGTTCAGGCCTCGCGACGCGGCGATGGCCGAAAGATCCTGGCCCAGCTGGCCGTTGGCGCCAAACAGCGCAATGCGCGGACCATCCGTCTTGGGGGAAGACATCAGGCGGTCTTCAGCCCCAGGCGCTGGCCGTCATAGCGCTCGCGCAGCGGCCGCCACCAGTCCTCGCGGGCCAGGTACCATTCGACGGTCTTGCGCAGGCCGGTGTCGAAGTTTTCCTGCGCCTTCCAGCCCAGTTCGGTTTCGAGCCTGGTCGCGTCGATGGCGTAACGGGCGTCGTGGCCGGGGCGGTCGTGGACGAACTGGATCAGGTCGCGGCGCTTCAGGCCCGCCTGCGGGCGCAGCTCGTCCAGCAGGTCGCAGATCGCCTCGACCACTTCGAGGTTGGTGCGCTCGTTGCGGCCGCCGACATTGTAGCTCTCGCCGACCTCGCCCTGGGTGGCGATCAGCACCAGCGCCTTGGCGTGGTCATCGACATACAACCAGTCGCGGACATTATCGCCCTTGCCATAGACCGGCAGCGGCTTGCCCTCGAGGGCGTTCAACGTGACCAGCGGGATCAGCTTCTCGGGGAAGTGATAGGGCCCGTAATTGTTGGAGCAGTTGGAGATCACCACCGGCAGGCCGTAGGTGTGATGCCAGGCCCGGACCATGTGGTCGGACGAGGCCTTCGAGGCCGAGTAGGGCGATCGCGGATCATAGGGCGTGGTTTCGGAAAACAGCCCCTCTGCGCCCAGGCTGCCGAACACTTCGTCGGTCGAGATGTGGTGGAAGCGGAAGGCCTCGGCCGCCGCGCTGTCCAGCGTGCGCCAGTATTCCAGCGCCGCCTGCAGCATCACATAGGTGCCGATGACATTGGTCTGGATGAAGGCGCCGGGGCCGGTGATCGAGCGGTCGACATGCGACTCGGCCGCCAGATGCATGATATGGGTCGGCTTGAATTCGGCGATGGCCTCGGCCACGGCCGAGGCGTCGGCCACATCGCCCTTCACGAAGGTATAGCTGTTGTGGCCGCGCAGGTCGGCCAGGCTGGTCTCGGACGCGGCATAGGTCATGGCGTCGAAATTCAGGATCGCCGCGTCGCCCAGGCTGGCCAGATAGCGACAGACCGCCGAGCCGATGAAGCCGCAGCCGCCGGTGACCAGGATACGGAGGTTGCGCGACATGCCGGTTCCTTCAGAATACCAAGGCCGCCCCGTAGCTTAGAAGTCCGGCGGCGCGCAACCCGCTTCTCCCGGGCGACTAGTCGGTGAACACCACCGTCTTGCGGCCGTTCAGCAAAACCCGGTCTTCAAGGCGATAGCGCAGGGCGCGGGCCAGCACGCGGCGCTCGATGTCGCGGCCCTTGCGGATCAGGTCCTCGGGCGTGTCGCGGTGGCTGATGCGCTCGACGTCCTGCTCGATGATCGGGCCCTCGTCGAGGTCGCCGGTGACGTAGTGGGCCGAGGCCCCGATCACCTTCACGCCGCGCGCATGGGCCTGGTGATAGGGCTTGGCGCCCTTGAAGCCGGGCAGGAACGAGTGGTGGATATTGATGCAGCGCCCGGCCAGCTTGGCCGACAGCCCATCCGACAGCACCTGCATGTAGCGGGCCAGCACGACGATGTCGGTCTTCGTGTCCTGGATCAGCTGCCACAGGGCGGCTTCCTGCTCGAACTTGGTGTCCTTGGTCACCGGCAGGTGATGGAAGGGCAGGCCCGTCAGGTCGACATTGGCGTAGGTTTCGGCCGGGTGGTTGGCGACGACGGCGGCGATCTCCATCGGCAGCTCGCCGATCTTCCAGCGATAAACCAGGTCGGCCAGGCAGTGGTCGAACTTGCTGGCCAGGATCATTACCCGGTAACGGTCGGTGCGGTCGCGCAGCGTCCACTTCATCGCCAGGGCGGTCGCTACGACCGTGAAGTCGGCGCGCAGGGCGTCGTGATCGGCGGCGTCGGCGTCGAACACGACGCGCATGAAGAACTGGCCGGTCTCCTGGTCGTCGAACTGCTGGGCGTCGAGAATGTTGCAGCCGCGCTCGAACAGGAAGGCGGACACCCTGGCGACGATGCCGCGCTGGTCGGGACAGGAGAGGGTCAGGATCATGGTCCGCTCCCTCTAGAGGCTTGTCGCGCCGAAGAAAAGCGGCGAGCGGCGTGGCCCGAGGTCGAAATCTCTCACGGAGACCAGAAAACCGCGAACCTGAGGCATAGCCATGCCCTCGGATCAGCCCGAGTCCCCGATCTTGCCGTGTCTGGCTAGGCATCCGGGCGAAGACCGGTCTAGGCTCGCGCCATGGCATCCTCCTCCGAAGCGCTGTCCGACCGCGCGATCGAAATCTTGGCCCGGCTGGTGTCGTTCGACACCACCTCGCGCCTGTCCAACCTGGCCCTGATCGAATGGGTCGAGGCCTATCTCGCCGACCTGAACGTGCCGTCGCGGCGGGTGCCCAATGCCGACGGGACCAAGTCCAACCTCCTGGCCACCATCGGGCCGGCCGTCGAGGGTGGGATCGTCCTGTCCGGCCACACCGACGTGGTGCCGGTCGACGGCCAGCCGTGGTCGACCGATCCGTTCGTACTCACCGAAAGGGCCGGCCGGCTCTATGGGCGCGGAACCTGCGACATGAAGGGCTTCCTGGCCCTGGCCCTGGCCGCCGCGCCGGACCTGGCGGCCGCGACCCTGAGCAGGCCCGTACACCTGGCCTTCTCCTATGACGAGGAAGTCGGCTGCCTGGGCGCGCCCGACATGATCGCGGTCATCGCCCGCGATCTGCCTCACCCCGCCCTGGTGGTGGTCGGCGAGCCCACCGACATGGTCGCCGTCAGCGGTCACAAGGGCATCGCCTCGTTCCGGGTGACGGTGTCTGGCCGCGAGGCCCATTCCAGCCTGACCCATCTGGGCGTCTCGGCGAATATGGCGGCGATCCGGCTGATGGCCGGGCTGGTCGCGCTGTCCGACAGGCTGGAGCGCGAGGCCGATCCGGCCTCGGCCTTCACGCCCAAGGGCGCGACCCTGACCATCGGCCAGGTCAATGGCGGCACGGCGGTCAATATCCTGGCCCGCGAATGCGTGTTCATCTTTGACCTGCGCACCCCGCCGGGACTGGATCCGATGGCGATCCTGGCCGAGTTCTTCGCGACGGCCGCCGCCATGGATCTAGACCTGAAGGCCCGCGCGCCCGAGGCCGGCGTCAAGGTCGAGCGCCGCTCCCTGACCCCGGCCTTTGCGCCGGAGGTCGACGGCGTCGCCGAGGCCTTTGCCCGCCGCATGGCCGGCGACAACGGTCCGGGCCGCGTCGTGCCCTATGCCGCCGAGGCCGGGCAGTTTCAGGGGGCCGGGTTTTCGACGGTGATCTGCGGCCCCGGCTCGATCGACCAGGCCCACCAACCGGATGAGTTCGTCGAGATCAGCCAGATGCAGCGCGGCGCGGCGTTCATGGCGCGGTTGATCGAGGATTTGTCGGTCAAAGCAACCTAAACGCCGCTCTCCCCGGCGAAAGCCGGGGCCCTGATTCAGCCTGAGCCTTTGGGGATGACGCGCCTTTCGCCCTAGCCATATCAACAACCTCTCTGGTTTCGATCTGGGCCCCGGCTTTCGCCGGGGAGAGCGGGTGGGGGTCAGGAAGCGCGCGGCTTCCTGATCACGAACCGCCGCCCGATGAACGCCGCCGGGTCGATCGACATCACCCGCAGGATCGCGCCAGAGCCCGCCTTGCGCCGCGCCTGAACCGCTCTGCGGTCGGCCATCACCGCCTTCAAGTCCGCACCCGTCAGCGCCGCCCTGATCCCCCGCACCGCCGGCCCGGCGTCGCCCCGGCGCAGGTGCAACAGAAGCAGGGCGCTGGTCACCGCCACATGCAACGGCGCGGTCAGCCATAGCAGCAGGGGCGGGGTGTTCTTGATGAAGGTCCAGACCCGGTTGCGCGAGCCGTGGAAGATGGCGAAGTCCGAGCGCACGCCGGTGCTGGCCGAACCGACATGGGCCACCCGCGCGGCAGGCAGCAGCAGGGTCGTCTGCCCGGTCAGGCGCAGGCGATAGCCAAGGTCGACGTCCTCGCAGTAGCAGAAGAACCGCTCGTCAAAGCCGCCGAGCTCTTCGAACAGCGCCCTGTCGATCAGCATGGCCGCGCCGCAGGCCGAAAACACCTCGCCCTCGCGCAGGTTGGCCGGCAGCCTGCGGCCATAGCCGCCGCGAAACGGAATCCCGGCCGAGGTCATGTTGTCGCCGGCCCCGTCCAGCACGGCCGGATCGTCGGCCGAGGTCTGCAGCGAGGCGAAGCTCTGAACGTCCGGATGCCGGGCTGCGCCGTCCATCAGGGCGGCCAGCCAGCCGGGCTCGGGATAGGCGTCGGGATTGAGCAGGGCCAGCCAGCGGCCCCGGGCCTGTTTGACCGCCAGATTATTGCCGGCCGCGAAGCCCAGATTGGCACCGGGTTCGATAAAGCGGATCGCCGGGTCGGCCGCGACGGCGGCCTGGGGCGCGCCGTCGGTCGAGGCGTTGTCGACCAGCAGGATCTCGAAATCGGTGAAGGTCTGGGCCTTCAGCCCCGCCAGGCAGCGTTCCAGGGTCGGACCGCTCTCGTAAGAGACGATGATCACGCTGATGCGTGGCGCGCTCTTGTCATCGGCGGTTCCAGACGGCATCGGTGGCGAGCTTGTCCCAAGAGAGTTCCGGTCATGAAAATCACCCCCCTGGCGATTCCCGAGGTCCTGCTTATCACGCCCGCCCGTCATGGCGACGAGCGCGGCTGGTTTTCCGAGACCTTCCGTCAGTCGGCGCTGGAGGAGGCCGGGTTCACGCGGCCGTTCGTGCAGGACAACCATGTGCGCTCGACCACGCGCGGCATCCAGCGTGGCCTGCACTATCAAAAGCCGCCCCATGCCCAGGACAAGCTGCTGCGCTGCGTAGTCGGCGCGATCTTCGACGTGGCCGTCGACATCCGCAAAGGCTCGCCGACCTATGGCCGGTGGGTGGGCGCAGAGCTTTCCGCCGAAAACCGCCAGCAGCTGCTGGTGCCCCAGGGCTTCGCCCACGGCTACTGCACCCTGAGCGACGACTGCGAGGTGCTCTACAAGTGCACCGACTATTACACCCCGTCGGCCGAGGGCGCGGTGCGCTGGAGCGATCCGGCCATCGGCATCGACTGGACGATCCCCAATGCCGACATCGGGGCCAATGCCCGCGACGAGGCGGCGCCTTTGCTCAGCGAGATCGACTCGCCGTTTACGTATTGAGCTTGATTTAAAGTCCGCTCTCCCCGGCGAAAGCCGGGGCCCAGATCCATCCGGACGGGTTTGGATGTTCGCGCCATCGGCTTTTGCCAATTCCGCATCGCTCGCGGGTTCGATCTGGGCCCCGGCTTTCGCCGGGGAGAGCGGAGAAAAAGGTGACCTTCACCGACCTCTTCTGGACCTCCGGCGAAGGCCTGCCGCTGCACGCCCGCGACTATGCCCCAATGGGCGTTATTGGCGGCGAGGCCACCGGCCTGCCGGTGATCTGCATCCACGGCCTGACCCGCAATGCCCGCGACTTCGAGGATCTGGCGCCGCTGATCGCCGCCACGGGCCGCCGCGTCCTGGCGGTCGATGTGCGTGGCCGGGGCCTGTCGACCTGGGATCCGCAGCCGCTGAACTATCACCCAGGGACCTATGCCGGCGACATCGTTGCCCTGCTGGCCGCGACCGGGATCGAGCGCGCGGTCTTCGTGGGCACCAGCATGGGCGGGCTGATCACCATGGTCCTGGCGTCGTTCAGGCCTGAGGCCATCGCGGCGGTGGTGCTCAACGATGTCGGACCCGAACTGTCGCCGGTCGGCCTGACCCGCATCGCCGCCTATGCCGGCGGGGCCAGCCGTTTCGAGACCTGGCCCGAAGCCGTCGACTATGCCCGCCGCATCAACCAGGCGGCCTTCCCGGCCTATGGCGACGCCGACTGGGACCGTTTCGCCCGCCGGGTCTTCGACGAGAAGCATGGCGGCTATGTGCTGGCCTGCGATCCCGATATCTCCGCCCCGATCAAGGCGGCTGCGGCGGCTGCGAAGGACTCTCCCGACAAGTCCGGCGCCTCGGCCCTGGCGCCGGACATGTATCCGCTGTTCCGCGCCCTGACCAAGGACCGCCCGGTGCTGCTGGTGCGCGGCGGCATTTCCGACCTGATCGACCTGCCGATCGTGGAACGAATGTGCGCCGCCGCGCCCGACATGGCGGTGGTCGAGGTTCCCGGCGTTGGTCATGCGCCAATGCTCACCGAGCCTCAGGCCTGGGCGGCGATCGCCGATCTGCTGGATCGCGCGCCCTGAGACCTGCAAGGGCGTGCGGAGCCTGGCTCGACTGTGCTAGACGCGCCCGGACGCGCCCCGCCCAGGTGATTGTTCCGCGTCCAGACAGGTAGCCCATGACTCTTGACCTCGCCGCCATCCAGGCCGCCGCCGGCCGGCTCAAGGGCCATATCGAGCGCACCCCGTGCCGCTATTCCAAGACCCTGTCGAAGATTACCGGCGCCGAGGTCTGGGTGAAGTTCGAGAACCTGCAGTTCACGGCCGCCTACAAGGAGCGCGGGGCGCTCAACAAGTTGATGCTGTTGTCCGACGCCGAAAAGGCCAAGGGCGTGATCGCCGCCAGCGCCGGCAACCATGCCCAGGGCCTGGCCTATCACGGCGCCCGGCTGGGCGTGCCGGTGACCATCGTCATGCCCAAGACCACGCCGTTCGTGAAGGTGCAGCATACCCGCGACTTCGGCGCCACGGTGATCATCGAGGGCGAAACCTATGACGACGCCAATGCCCATGCGCTGAAGCTGCGCGAAGAGCAGGGCCTGACCTTCGTCCACCCGTTCGACGACTACGACATCATGGCCGGCCAGGGCACCATCGCCCTGGAGATGCTGGAAGACGCGCCCGATCTCGAGATCCTGCCCGTGCCGATCGGCGGCGGCGGCTTGATCAGCGGCGTGGCCACGGCGGCCAAGGCCCTGAAGCCCGACATCCGCATCATCGGCTGCGAGCCGGCCATGTATCCGTCCTTCACCGCCAAGATGCGCGGCATCACCGCCCATTGCGGCGGCCAGACCATTGCCGAGGGGGTGGCGGTCAAGACCGTGGGCGAGCTGACCTATGGCGTCGCCCGGCCGCTGATCGACGATGTGCTGCTGCTGGAAGAGCCGCATATCGAGCAGGCGGTGGCGCTGTACTGCAATGTCGAAAAGACCATTGCCGAGGGGGCCGGCGCGGCCTCGCTGGCGGCGCTGCTGGCCTATCCCGAACGCTTCCGGGGCAAGAAGTGCGGCCTGATCCTGTGCGGCGGCAATATCGACACCCGCCTGCTGGCCTCGGTGCTGACCCGCGAACTGGTCCGCGCCCAGCGGCTGGTGTCCCTGCGCATCGTCGGCGACGACCGCCCGGGCCTGTTATCGACCGTGGCCAATGTGATCGGCGTCATGGGCGCCAACATCATCGAGGTCAATCACAACCGCCTGGCCCTGGATGTGCCGGCCAAGGGCGCGGAGTTCGACATCACCATCGAAACCCGCGACGCCCAGCACACCCAGGAGATCATCGACGCCCTGCGCGAGAAGGGCTACCCGCCGCGCCCGGTGTAGGGGCGATAGCTGCTCCCCCTCTGGGGGAGCTGTCGCGGAGCGACTGAGGGGGCCAATTCGGCTTAGGCCGAGCTTGCCCCCTCCGGCCCTCTGGGCCACCTCCCCCAGTAGGGAAGGATCTAAACCTACCCCTTGGCCGTCCCCGTCGGCGCGCGCAGCACGTCGATCAGCTCGATGCGGAAGATCATCACGCTGTTGCCGGGGATCGGGCCCTTGTCCTGGGCGCCATAGCCCAGGGCGGGCGGCACATAGAGCATCCACTCGTCGCCGGCCTTCATGCGCTGCAGGGCGATGACCCAGGCCGGCACCAGGCCGCCCAGCGGGAACGAGGCGGGGGCGCCGCGCTCATAGCTGCTGTCAAACACCGTGCCGTCGATCAGCTTGCCCTCGTAATGGACCTTGACCTCGTCGGCGCGGGTGGGGTGCATGCCGCCGTTGGGGCCCGAGCGGACGACCTTGTATTGCAGGCCTTCGGGCAGGGTGACGACGCCGGGCTCCTTGGCATTGCGGGCCATGAAGGCGTCGGCGGCCACGAGGTTTTCGGCAGCTTTCTTGTTGCCGCAGCCGGCCAGCGACAAGGCTGCCCCGGCGGTGATGAGGGCGAGAAGGGCGCGGCGATGCATGGAGGCCTCCAAAGCTGATCTGGCGGCTCTGCTAGCAGTCTCCGCGCGAAGATCAATCTTCGGCGTGCCGGAACCGCGACGCCAGCCATGATTTCATCGAACGGTGGTGGCGTTTCGTCATTTCGACCCCTAGAAACGGCCACCGCATAGGATTGATGAGGCGCTCATGAAACCGGTTCGCAAGGCTGTTCTTCCCGTCGCCGGCTTCGGCACGCGCGTGCTGCCGGGCACCAAGACGACCCCGAAGGAACTGCTGAACGTCGTGGACCGGCCGATCCTGTCCTATGTCGTGGCCGAGGCCCGCGCGGCGGGTATCGAGCACTTCATCTTCGTCACCGGTCGCGGCAAGGGTGCGATCGAGGACTATTTCGACCATCACGTCGAGCTGGAAGCCGCTCTGGCGGCCAAGGGCAAGACGCAGATGCTCGATGAGCTGCTGGCCGAGCTGCCCAGGCCCGGCGAGATGAGCTTCGTGCGCCAGATGGCCCCGCTGGGCCTGGGCCACGCGGTGTGGTGCGCCCGCGACATCGTCGGCGACGAGCCCTTCGCGGTGCTGCTGCCCGACATGGTCATGCACGCCCAGACCTCGGCCCTGGCCCAGGCCATCGAGGCCTATGATCAGGTCGGCGGCAATATCGTCGTGGTCGAGCCCTGCCCGGCCGGCCAGGCCCACCAGTACGGCATCGTGGCGCTCGACGGCCAGGACGGTCGCCTGAACCGCATGACCGGCATGGTCGAGAAGCCGGCCAAGGGCACCGAGCCCTCGAACCTGTTCATCAGCGGTCGCTACATTTTGCAGCCCGAGATCTTCGACCTGCTGGCCAGCCAGGAGAAGGGGGCCGGCAACGAGATCCAGCTGACGGATTCGATGCTGAAGCTGATGGGGACCCAGGACTTCCACGCTCTTGAGTACGAGGGCATCACCTATGACTGCGGCGACAAGATCGGCCTGCTGCGGGCCAATGTCGCCATGGCCCTGGCCCATCCGGAGCTGGGCTCGGCGGCAAGGTCGGCGATCGAGGATCTGCTGAAGCTTTAGGGCAGTAGCTGCTCCCCTTCGGAGGAGCTGTCGCGGAGCGACTGAGGGGCTGGTGCGGCCTAAGCCGAGCTGACCCCCTCCGGCCCGCTGGGCCACCTCCCCCAAGAGGGAAGGATC
>JANOSS010000015.1:0-39386 GCA_031415995.1 Caulobacter sp.
GGGCGGCATGGATGCGCGCCGCGAGCAGCGGGCCCTCAACTGGGGCGCCCACATCGTGGTCGGCACCCCCGGCCGTCTGCGCGACCACATCGAGCGCGGCCACCTGGACCTGTCGGAGCTGAAGGTCGCCGTCCTCGACGAAGCCGACGAGATGCTCGACATGGGCTTCCGCGAAGACCTTGAATTCATCCTCGACGCCGCCCCGGCCGAGCGTCGCACCCTGCTGTTCTCGGCCACCCTGGCGCGCGAAATCGTGCAGCTGGCCAAGAGCTATCAGAACGACGCCCTGCGCATCGACACCGTCGGCCGCAACGAACCGCACCGCGACATCGAATATCGCGCCGTGCGGGTCGCGCCCAACGAGATCGAGCACGCGATCGTCAACCTGCTGCGCTTTTTCGAAAGCCCTGGCGCGCTGGTGTTCTGCAACACCCGCGAAAGCGTCCGTGCCATGCACTCAAAGCTCCGCGAGCGCGGCTTCGCCGTCGTCGGCCTGTCGGGCGAGCTGTCGCAACGTGAACGCGCCGACGCCCTGCAAGCCCTGCGCGACGGCCACGCCCGCGTCTGCGTCGCCACCGACGTCGCCGCGCGCGGCCTCGACCTGCCGGACCTCGGCCTGGTCATCCACGCCGAACTGCCGGTCAACAAGGCCACCCTGCTCCACCGTTCGGGCCGCACCGGCCGGGCCGGCAAGAAGGGCGTCTCGGCCCTGGTCGTGCCCTATACCCGTCGTCGCAAGGCCGAGCAGCTGCTGATGGCCGCCGGCGTCGAAGGCCACTGGGGCGGCGCTCCGACCGCTGACGAGATCCGCGTCAAGGACACCGAGCGCCTGCTGGACGATCCGATCTTTTCCGAGGTTTCGACCGAAGAAGACGCGGCCCTGGCCGAAGTGATGCTGGAAAAGCGCACGCCGCTGGAACTCGCCTCGGCCTTGATCCGCACCCGCCGCGCCAAGCTGCCGGCCCCAGAAGAAATCTATGACGACCCGCGCCACGGCGCCGATCCGGGCCCGCGCAGCCGTGAGCCGCGGGAGTTCGGCAATGACCGCGACTTCGGCGGAGACCGTCCAGAGCGCGAACCACGCAGCGACATGGCGGGCGCCGAGTGGTTCCGCCTCAACACCGGCCGTCGCAACAACGCCGACCCCAAGTGGTTGATTCCGCTGATCTGCCGCCTGGGTCACGTGACCAAGAAGGATATCGGGTCGATCCGGATCTTCGACTACGACACCAAGTTCGAGATCTCGGCCGAGGCGGCTGTGAAGTTCGGCGCGGCGGTTCAGGCCACCGTCCGTGACGACGTCGCCATCACCCCGACAGCGGCGCCGGCCGCCCGCGACAGCGGTCCGCGCAAGGAATATGCCCCGCGTCCGCCGCGTGATGATGCTGCGCCGCGCGAGTTCAAGCCGCGTCCGCCTCGTGACGAAGCGCCGCGCGCGCCGCGCGCCAATGCCCCGGGCTCGCGCGACCACACCCCGCGTCCCTCGACCTACAGCGATGACGGCTTCAGCACCGCCAAGCCTTACGGCAAGGGCGAGGAGCCCAAGGGCGACTACAAAGCTCGTCCTCCCCGCGACTCTGGGGCTCGCGACAACGCTGCGCCGCGTGACTTCAAGCCGCGCACCGAGTTCAAGCGCGACGACGCTCCGCGCGACTTCAAGCCGCGCCCGCCGCGTGATGATGCGCCGCGTCCCTACTCGCCGACCGATTCCGAAGGCGGCGCCAAACGCGCCTACAAGCCGCGCACCGAAGGCCGCGATGACGGTCCCAAGCGCGACTTCAAGCCCCGCACCGCTGGCGCGCCCAAGGCGTTCGGCGCACCCAAGGCGTTCGGCGAAAAGGCTTCGGGTCCGCAGACCACCTACACGCCCAAGCCGCGCGGCGAGGGTCCGGCCAAGCCGTTCAAGGGCCCCAAGCCCTTCAAGGCCAAGGGCTTCGACGGTGGAAAGCCGGCGGGCAAGCCCTTCAAGAAGAAGTAGTCCAAAAACTTGTCATCCCGGGCGGCGTAGCCGACCCGGGACCCAGGGGCCGGCGCAACACGGTTGCTCCTGGGTCCCGGCTCTGCGCTTCGCTGCGGCCGGGATGACCAGTGTTTTGATCGAGGCCTAACGACTAGACCGTCTGCCCGGCGCTCCAGCCCGACGCCCAGGCCCACTGGAAATTGAACCCGCCCAGCCAGCCGGTGACATCCACGACTTCGCCGATGAAATAGAGCCCCGGGACCTCCTTGGCCTGCAGGGTGCGCGAGTCGAGGTCATTGGTGTCGACCCCGCCCAGGGTGACTTCCGCCGTGCGATAGCCTTCCGAGCCGACCGGCTTGAAGGTCCAGGCATTGACTGATGCGGCCAGCCGGCCCAGCACCTTGTCGGAACAGTCTGCGATATTGCCTTGGGCGCCCTCGTCGTCAGAGACGATCTGGGCCACGCGCTGCGGCAACAGGGTGGCCATCACGGTCGAGACCGCCCGGCGCGGCGTGGCAGTGCGCGCCGCTTTCAGGGCCGCCAGAGCGTCGACGCCCGGCGCCATGTCGACGCGGATCTCGTCGCCTTCGCGCCAATAGGACGAGATCTGCAGGATCGAGGGGCCGGACAGCCCCCGGTGGGTGAACAGCATGCCTTCCTGGAACTTGGTCTTGCCGTGGGCCACCACGGCGTCCAGGGCCACGCCTGACAGCGGGACCAGGCGCTCCAGGGTCTTGACCTCGAAGGTCAGGGGCACCAGCGCCGGTCGGGTCTCGACGACGCCCACGCCAAACTGTTTGGCGATCTCGTAGCCCAGACCCGTCGCGCCCATCTTGGGGATCGACTTGCCGCCGCAGGCCACCACCAGCGACTGGCAGCGTACATTGGCCCCGCTCGAGAGGGCCAGCTCATACCCGCTCTCGACCTTGGCGATACGGTGCACGCCGGTTTCCAGCCGCAGTTCGCAGCGCGCGGCCTTCATCTCGGTCAGCAGCATGGTGATGATCTGCATGGCCGAGCCGTCGCAGAACAGCTGGCCCAGCGTTTTCTCGTGATAGGCGATGGCGTATCTGTCGACCAGGGCGATGAAGTCGCGCGGCCGATAGCGGCGCAGGGCCGAAACGCAGAATTTAGGATTGGCCGACAGGAAATTGGCCGCTGTGGCGTGGATGTTGGTGAAGTTGCACCGTCCGCCGCCGCTGATGCGGATTTTCTCGCCAGGGGCCTTGGCATGATCGACCACCAGCACGGAACGCCCGCGCTTGCCCGCCTCGATGGCGCACATCATGCCGGCCGCGCCGGCCCCGATCACCAAGACATCGAACTGTTCCATCGCGTCCTTCCATAGGAGCCGCCCGAGGAAGTCAATCAAACGCCGCGCTGACCCTTGAACCTGCGTCTGGCAACGGCTACGAACTCGCCCCCATCCCAGAGCCCGGTTGACCCATGACGTCCGTCGTCCCGCCGACGATCGGCATCGATTTTGGCACCACCAACACCGTCGTCTCGATGACGCACGGCGACGGCTCCGCGCGCCTGGTGCGGTTCCCGACCGGCGAAGGCGACCTGTTCGCGTTCCGCTCGGCGCTGAGCTTTCACACCCTGCAGGGTGACGATGGCAGGGCCAATGAGCGGGTGGTCGAGGCCGGTCCCTGGGCGATCGAGGCCTATCTGGAGGATCCGCTGGAAACGCGGTTTATCCAGTCGTTCAAGAGCTTCGCGGCCAGCGCCGCCTTCACCGAGACCCGTATCCTCAACAAGCGCTATCTGTTCGAGGACCTGCTGGCTGCCTTCCTGCTGAAAGTGCGCGAGCACGCGGGCGAGGCCATGGCCAAACTGCCGCCGCGCGTCATCGTCGGCCGGCCCGTCACCTTCGCCGGCGGCAATCCCGATGAGGCCCTGGCCTTGCAGCGCTACGAGGCGGCCTTTGAGCGGCTGGGCTTCACCGATATTCGCTATGCCTATGAGCCGGTCGGCGCGGCTTTCTTCTTCGCGCGTCAGCTGAAGCAGGACGCCACCGTGCTGGTCGCCGACTTCGGCGGCGGCACCAGCGACTTTTCCCTTGTCCGCTTCGAGCGCGAGACCGACGGCACGCTGCGCTCGACCCCGCTCAGCCATTCCGGCGTCGGCGTGGCCGGCGACGCCTTCGACTACCGGATCATCGACCAGCTGGTCTCGCCGGCTCTGGGCAAGGGCTCGCTCTACAAGGCCTTCGATAACCGCCTGCCGATCCCGCAGCGCTACTACACTGCCTTCGCCCGCTGGGATCAGCTGGCCCTGCTGCGGGCTTCGCGCGACATGCGCGACATCCGCTCGCTGGAAAAGACGGCGATGGAGCCCGAGAAGATCAGCCGCCTGATCGAGGTGCTGGACGACAATCACGGCTACGCCCTCTATCGCTCGGTCTCGGCCCTGAAGGAGGCGCTGTCGGCCAACGAACGCGCCACGTTCCGCTTCGAGGCCGGTTCGATCCTGATCGAGCATGAGGTCGAGCGGACCATGTTCGAGGGCTGGATCGCCCCGGAACTGACAGCCATTGAAAAAGCGGTCGACCAGGCCCTGGCCCGCGCCAGTCTGGCACCCGACCAGGTGGACCGCGTGTTCCTGACCGGCGGCAGCTCGTTCGTACCGGCGGTGCGCGACATCTTCTACCGCCGGTTCCCTGCCGACCGGATCGAGAGCGGCGGTGAGTTCGAGTCGATCGCCTCGGGCCTGGCCCTGATTGCCCGTGAGACCGACCTCGACCTCTGGACCATGCAAGCGACCGCAAGACCAGCCGCCTGACGCGGCAGACCAGCCGTCAATCAAGGCTTGGGCTGGTCTGTTTTGTCACGTGGACCGAATCTCGCTTTGCACCTAGCGTGATCGTTAAGCATTTCGAAACGAGGTCGGGGTCGAAGCAAGGGCCGCCTCAAGCCTTCGGTCAGGACGAGCGCTTTGCCGATCTCATATCTCTCGGCCGCGCAGATCGCAGCGCTCCCGCCGACGATCATTGATGATCTGTCGACGACCAAGCTCGCCACTCTCAGCAGCACCCAGGTCGGAGCGATCAGCGCCACCGCCGTCGCCGTGCTCGACGCCACCCAGGTGGAGGCCCTTTCGACCACCCAGGTCAAAGGGTTGTCGGCGACCCAGATCCCCAGCTTCGGCGCGGGCGTTGCCTTTAACGCCCAGCAGCTGACGGCCTTCAGCGGCGAACTGGTCGGGGCCATGACCTCGACCCAGCTGGCCAGTCTGGACGCCGCGAAGCTTGATGTGTTCACCGCCACCCAGGTTGGGGCCCTGTCGGCCAGCAGCTTCTCGGGCCTGAACGCCACCCAAATCGCCTCGCTGGATGTCACCCAGCTGACCGGCCTGACGGCAAGCCAGATGGCGGGCCTCAGCACAACCGATATTGGCGAGCTGGCCGCCGGCCAGATCGGCGGTCTCGCCGCCAGCCAGATCGGCGCCCTGGAGGCCGTCGCCATCGCCGCCTTCGCCGCCGCTCAGCTGGCCGCCCTGTCGACGACCCAGATTGGCGGCATGACCGCCAGCCAGATCGGCGCTCTCAGCGCGCCCCAGCTGGACGGACTGGCGACCACCCAGATCGGTGCCCTGTCCGCTGCCCAGGTCTCCGGACTGAGCGGAACCCAGGTCTCGAGCCTGTCCGATACCCAGGTCGGCGCCCTGAACGCCACCCAGCTGGGCGGGCTCAACGCCACCAGCCTCTCGACCTTGACGGCGACCCAGGTGGCCGGCTTCAGCGCCAGCCAGATCGCCGGCCTGACGACCACCCAGATCGGATCCCTGAGCGCCTCCGACTTCGCCGAACTGTCGGCGACCCAGGTCGGCGGGCTGACGGCTTCGCAACTCGGCGCCCTGTCGACCACCAACCTCAACGCCCTGACCAGCACCCAGATCGGAGCGCTCAGCAGCACCCAGTTCGCGGGTCTGACCGCGACCCAGCTGGGCGGCCTGGATTCTGGCGATTTCGCCGAACTGTCGATGACCCAGATCGCCGATCTGACGGCGAGCCAGGTCAGCGGGATCTCGACCAGCAACATCTCCGGCTTCAACGCTACCCAGGTGCAGGGCCTGTCCACAACCCAGCTGGGCGGCCTGTCCTCCACCCAGCTCGGCGGCTTGAGCACGACCGATATCGGGGAGTTCTCGGCCACCCAGATCGGCGCCCTTGCGGCCTCGCAGATCGGCGCGCTGTCGGTCACCAACCTGGCGGCGCTGGACACCACCCAGATCGGCTCGATCAGCGCCACGGCGATGCGTGGCCTGACGGCCTATCAGGTGCGTAGCCTGAGCCCGGACGACTTCCATGGCCTGAACGGCACGCAGATCGGAGCCCTGACCCCGACCCAGGTCTCGGCCCTGTCGACCACGGTGATCGGCGGATTGACCACGACCCAGATCGGCTATCTGACGCCGACCCAGATCCCAGGTCTGACGGTCACCCAGCTGGATTGGCTCTCGGCCACCAATATTGCCGCGATGAGCCCGCTACAGGTGGGCGCCTTTACTCCGGCCCAGGTGGACAGTCTTTAGAACCCCGCGCCTTGGCACCCAGGGCTGAGGTGAGGAAGGCCGTCAGCGCCTCGACCCGGGCTGGCCTGGGGCCGCCTGGCGGCATGACCAGATGCAGGGCGATGGGCGGCGGGTTCCAGTCGGGCATCACCGCCTCCAGCCGGCCGTCAGCGAGGGCGGCGCCGGCGATGAAATCCGGCAGCACAGCCAGCCCCTGCCCCGCGAGCAGGGCCGGCATCAGGGCGTCGGCGTTATTGACCCTCAACGGCCCGGACGGACGCACCGAAGCCTCCTCCCCGGCTGCATTGACGAACCGCCAGGTGTCGGGCGTTGGCAGATAGGCATAGCCAAGGCAGCCGTGCTCGGCCAGGTGGCCTGGATGGCTCGGACGGCCGCGCCGGGCCAGATAGCTCGGAGCTCCAACCAGATAGCGCTTCACCGACCGCAGGCGACGCGCCAGCAGCGACGAATCCGGCAAGGCGGCGATGCGCAGCGCGGCGTCGAAACCCATGCCGATCAGATCCACCGTGGCGTCGCTGAGGTGCAGGTCGACCGAGACCTCCGGATAGGCGGCCAGGAACTCCGGCAGGATCGGCGCGACATCCGAGAGGCCAAAAGACATCGGGACCGCCAGGCGCACCAGCCCGCGTGGCGCGGCCGACTGGGCCATGGCCGTGTTCTCGGCCGCCTCACCCTGGACCAGCACCTGTGTCGCCGGCTCGACCAGACCCTGGCCGGCGTCGGTCAGCGCCAGGCGCCGCGAGGTGCGATTGAACAAGCGCGCGCCCAGCCGCGTTTCCAGTCGGGTGACGGCCTTGGAGACCGTCGCCTTGGACAGGCCCAGTTCCTCGGCCGCTCCGGCAAAGGACCGCAGCTCCACCACCTTGGCGAAAATCGCCAGGCCTTCGAGATCAGGAAGTTTGCTCATTTGGGAAACAATAGGTTTCGATAGTTTCTATTTCGATATCAATCCTGATCGCTATCTTCTCCTCAAGCAAGCGGCGCCGATGTCGGCGCCCAGAGGTTCAAGGCCATGATCGATCGCAGACCGTTCGACACACTTGGCGGCGCCGACCACGGTTGGCTGAAGGCCAAGCATCACTTTTCCTTCGCCAGCCATTATGACCCCAGGAACATGAACTGGGGCGCCCTGCGGGTGTGGAACGACGACGAGATCGCCCCCAATACCGGCTTCCCGCCCCACCCCCACTCGGACATGGAAATCATCACCTATGTCCGCAGCGGCGCGATCACCCACCAGGACAACCTGGGCAATACGGGCCGCACCGAGGCGGGTGACGTTCAGGTGATGAGTGCCGGCACCGGCATCCGCCACTCGGAATACAATCTGGAAACCGAAGCCACCCGGATTTTCCAGATCTGGATAGAGCCCAACCGCACCGGCGGCGCGCCGTCGTGGGGCGCCAAGCCTTTCCCCAAGGGCGACCGCTCGGGCAAGTTCGTGACCCTGGCCAGCGGTTTTGACGATGACGGCGACGTTCTGCCGATCCGCACTGACGCCCGCGTTCTGGGCGCCACCCTGAAGGCCGGCGAAAGCACGACCTACGACCTGGGCCAGACCCGCCACGCCTATCTGGTGCCGGCGGTCGGTTCGGTCACCGTCAACGGCGTTCAACTCGACGCCCGCGACGGCGCAGCCATCACCGGCGAGGACCTGATCACGGTCACCGCCCTCGAAGACGCCGAACTGGTGCTGGTCGACGCTGCCTAAGCGCGGCCGTTTCCTTCCAGACCCGGGCGGGGCGACGCCCCAGGGGTTCCCCGCCCAGTTCCCATCCCCCACGCCAAGGAGGCCGTCATGGCCAAGGTTCTCGTCCTCTACTATTCGTCCTACGGTCACATCGAGGCCATGGCTCAGGCCATGGCCGATGGCGCCCGCGAAGCCGGCGCGATCGTCGATATCAAGCGTGTCCCCGAGACCGCGCCGCTGGAGGTCGCCAAGGCCGCCCACTTCAAGCTCGAACAGGCCGCCCCCGTCGCTGCGATTGCCGACCTGGCTGACTATGACGCGGTGATCATCGGCACGGGCACCCGCTTTGGCCGGATGTCGTCGCAGATGGCTGCCTTCCTCGATCAGGCCGGCGGTCTGTGGGCGCGCGGCGCGCTGAACGGCAAGGTCGGCGGCGCCTTTACCTCGACGGCCTCGCAGCACGGTGGCCAGGAAACCACCCTGTTCTCGATCATCACCAACCTGATGCACTTTGGCATGGTGATCGTCGGTCTCGACTATGGCCACACCGGTCAGACAAAGATCGACGAAGTCACCGGCGGCAGCCCCTACGGCGCCACCACCATCGCGGGCGGCGACGGTGCGCGTCATCCCAGCGAGAACGAACTGACCGGCGCCCGCTATCAGGGTCGCAAGATCGCCGAGACGGCGATCAAGCTGCACGGCTAGGCGTCCAGTCTTTGGCATCCCGGCTCGGCGCTCTATCGCCTGGCCGGGATGACGAGGCTGTTCAAGCTTGAGCAGCTTTAGACAGGGAATGGGCCGCCACGGATCCGGGACGGCCCTCCAGAGTCAGCGCCCAGCGACGATGCTGACGCTGATCGTCGAGCCGTTCGGACCGGGCGCGGTCCAGGTGTCACCAACCTTCTTCTCGGCGGTCGGGCTGCAATTGGCGCCCATGCCGGCCGGCGGCGCCGGGTCAGTTTGGGTAAAGCAGGTATTTGCGCCGTCGATCTTCCACGAGCCCTTCATGGACGAGCCGTCGGGGCCCTTGGTGGTGTAGTGGCCGTCGGCGTCGATGTGCATCTTCGCCACCGCGCCATTGGGATAGGTGATCGCAACGGTGTTGCCATAGGCGCTGGCCATCGGATCGGCCAAGGCCGTGCCGCTGATCCCCAGGGCCAGAACGGCCGCCATCATCAAGGTCCGCATCGTGTTTCTCCCAAGTGTCTAACCCCGTCTTCGCGGGGACACCGGGAGCTTAACCACGGCGCGCGGCAAATCGATAACAATGTTCAAGAATGCAAAAAGGGGCGGCCGCCGGATCGGCGACCGCCCCTGATTGTGACCGGCAGGCCGTTGGGCCTATTTGTTGGCCAGAGCCGCCTGGGCCGCCGCCAGACGGGCGATCGGCACGCGGTAGGGCGAGCACGACACGTAGTCCAGGCCGACACTTTCGCAGAAGGTGATCGAGGCGGGATCGCCGCCATGCTCGCCGCAGATGCCCAGCTTGACGTCTGGACGGGCCGCGCGACCGCGCTCGGCGGCGATGCGGATCAGATCGCCCACGCCTTCCTGGTCGAGGCTGACGAAGGGGTCCTTGTCGAAGATGCCCTTGTCAATATAGGCGGCGAGGAACTTGCCGGCGTCGTCGCGGCTGATGCCGAATGTGGTCTGGGTCAGGTCATTGGTGCCAAAGCTGAAGAACTCGGCATTGGCGGCCAGGTCGGCAGCGCGCAGAGCGGCGCGGGGCAGCTCGATCATGGTGCCGACAGTGTACTCGATCACCATGCCCTGCTCGGCCAGAACCGCCTTGGCGGTGCGGTCGGTCAGATCGCGCAGGTACTTCATCTCCTCGCCCTTGGCGACCAGCGGATGCATGATCTCGGGGATCGGCGCGGCCTTGCCCGACCTGGAAATATCGCAGGCGGCCTCAATGATCGCCCGGACCTGCATCTCGTAGATCTCGGGATAGGAAACGCCCAGGCGGCAGCCGCGATGGCCCAGCATGGGATTGGTCTCGTGCAGTTCCTTGGCCCGGCGCATCAGCTTTCCGGCGTCCAGCCCCGTGGCCAGGGCCACGGCCGCGACGTCTTCCTCGGTGTGCGGCAGGAACTCGTGCAGCGGCGGATCGAGCAGACGGATGGTGACCGGCAGGCCTTCCATGATCGTGAACAGTTCGACAAAGTCGGCCTTCTGGAAGGGCGCGATCTTGGCCAGGGCCGTACGGCGGCCCTTCTCGTCGTCGGCCAGGATCATTTCGCGCACGGCGGCGATCCGGGTGTCGTCAAAGAACATGTGCTCGGTGCGGCACAGGCCGATGCCCTCAGCCCCGAAGCCGCGCGCGGTCTTGGCGTCCAGCGGCGTCTCGGCATTGGCGCGCACTTTCAGGCGACGCACCGCGTCGGCCCAGCCCATCAGGGTGGCGAAGTCGCCGGTCAGTTCGGGCTCGATCATCTTGGTCGAGCCCATCAGGATCTCGCCGGTCGAACCGTCGTTGGTGATGATTTCGCCGGCCTTGAACTCGCGACCGCGAACCCGGAACAGGCCTTCCTTGCGGAAGATCCCGACTTCGTCCGCGTCCGAGACGCAGGGACGGCCCATGCCGCGCGCCACGACGGCGGCGTGGCTGGTCATGCCGCCGCGGGCGGTGATGATCCCCCGCGCCGCGTGCATGCCGTGGATGTCCTCGGGCGAGGTCTCCTCGCGCACCAGGATGACGCTGTCGCCGGCGGCCGAGGCCTTTTCGGCGGCGTCGCTATCGAACACGATCCTGCCGGTCGCCGCGCCGGGCGAGGCCGGCAGGCCGGTGGCGATCACGTCGCGATGGGCCGACGGATCGATGGTCGGGTGCAGCAGCTGGTCCAGCGAGGCCGGTTCGACGCGGTTGATGGCCTCGGTGCGCGAGATCACGCCCTCGGCCGCCATGTCGACGGCGATCTTCAGCGCCGCCTTGGCGGTGCGCTTTCCGTTGCGGGTCTGCAGCATGTAGAGCGTGCCCTGCTCTACCGTGAACTCGATGTCCTGCATGTCGCGATAGTGACGCTCCAGCGTCTCGACCACCGACTTGAACTGGGCGAACACCACCGGCATCGCCTCTTCCATCGACGGCACCGTGTCGCCCATTTCTTCGCGGGCGATCTTGGTCAGGGACTGCGGCGTTCGGATGCCCGCGACTACGTCCTCGCCCTGGGCGTTGATCAGGAACTCGCCATACAGGCGGTTGTCGCCATTCGAGGGATTGCGGGTAAAGGCGACGCCGGTCGCCGAGGTCTCACCCATATTGCCAAACACCATCGACTGGATGTTGACAGCGGTGCCCCAGGCCTCGGGGATGTCGTGCATGCGACGATAGAACTTGGCGCGGTCGTTCATCCAGCTGGCGAACACGGCGCCGACGGCGCCCCACAGCTGTTCCTGGGCGTCCTGCGGGAAGGGCCTGCCCAGCTCGCGCGAGACGGCGGCCTTGTAGTCCTTGATCACCGCGGCCCAGTGGTCGGCGGTCAGGCCGGTGTCGACATGAATGTCGAGGCGATCCTTGTGGTCGTCGAGGATCTCTTCGAACATGTGGTGCTCCAGATCGAGCACGACGTTCGAGTACATCTGGATGAAGCGACGATAGCTGTCATAGGCAAAGCGCCGGTCGCCCGACAGCTTGGCCAGGCCTTTGACGGTTTCGTCGTTGAGGCCCAGGTTCAGGACGGTGTCCATCATGCCCGGCATCGAAGCCCGGGCGCCCGAGCGCACAGAGACCAGCAGCGGGTTGGCGACGTCGCCAAACAGCTTGCCGGTGATCGTCTCGATCGTCGCCAGGCCGTCATTGACCTGCTGGGCCAGCTGCGCCGGGTACTGCTTGCCGTTGGCGTAATAGTGCACGCAGGCCTCGGTGGTCACCGTAAAGCCTGGCGGCACGGGCAGGCCCAGCGACGACATCTCGGCCAGGTTGGCGCCCTTGCCCCCCAGCAGATTCTTCATCGAGGCGTCGCCGTCAGCGCCACCCCCTCCGAACGAATAGACCCAACGTGACTTGGTCAGCGTCTCAACCGGCATAATGAAATTCACCCTGCGATAAGTGAAACTGGCCGCGACCCTCTGGGTGGTCGTCTTGCCTTGGGACAAAGCATGGAACGTTGATCCCGCACTGCAATATCCGGGGCGTTCACTAGCACTTAGGTCAAGAACGCGTCCACCAGCGCTTTGCGTTCCACGGCGAAGTCACGAATTTCGGCAAATATTTCCAATGACAACGTTGTCTTGATGGGGTTTTCACGGAACGCGACGGTTTCATGATCTGGAGGACTCTGTCCGGGGACGGATCTCAATGATTCCCCGTCATCCCGGGACTAGTTCCCGGGACCCATTTCTCCGCCGCTAGTGCGGAGCAGAATGGATTGCGAACGGTGAAGCTGAACCATGGGTCCCGGGAACAAGTCCCGGGATGACGGTGGTTTAGAGTTACGGGTGTTGAACTACCCTGCCACCAGCGAGAAATCCGCCACCTGACCCATCGCGTCGCGCACGGCAGCCAGGGTCTTGAGGCGGTTGTCGCGTTCGGCCGGAACCTCGGAATTGACGAACACGCCGTCGAGGAAGGCGTCGACCGGGCCGCGGAGGCCGGCCAGTTCCTGCATCGCGCCGGTGAAGTTCTCCTTGGCCAGCGCTGCCGCCAGGGCCGGCTCGACCATCCGCAGGGCGTCGTACAGGGCCGCTTCCGGCGCCGAGGCGTCGTCCAGCAGGCCGCGCTCGCCCTCGGCTTTCCAGCCCTTCTTCTCCTCGGCCTTGAGGATGTTGGAGGCGCGCTTGTAGCCGGCCAGCAGGTTCTTGCCGTCGTCGGTCTTCAGGAAGGCGTCGAGGGCCTCGACCCGCGCGACGATGCGCACAAGGTCGTCGTCGCCCAGAGCGAACACGGCGTCGACGAGGTCGTGGCGCTTGCCCTGGTCCTTCAGGGTGACCTTCAGGCGGTCGGCGAAGAAGGCGAGCAGGTCGACCGCAACGGCCTCAATCCGCTGCGAGCTGCGACGCTGCGGCGAACCGTCCTGCATGAGCGAAGGCTCTTCACGAATGAAGCCATCCGTCCGGTCTTGAAAGCCGTTGCGATCATAGAGGAATGCACCGGCCTGTCGAAGGGCCGGCTTGAGCGATACGCGCAGGCCGCCGTCGAGCAGGGTTCGGATCACCCCCAACGCCGCCCGACGCAGCGCATAGGGGTCCTTCGACCCCGTCGGCTTCTCGTCGATGGCGAAGAACCCGACCAGCGTATCCAGCTTGTCGGCCAGAGCCACCGCCACGCTCAGCGGCGCGGTCGGGACCGCGTCGGCCGGGCCCTGCGGCTTGTAGTGGTCGCGGATGGCGTCGGCGATCTCGGGGTCCATCTGGGCTTCGCGGGCGTAGTAGCCGCCCATCAGCCCCTGGAGTTCGGGGAACTCGCCGACCATCAGCGAGCTCAGATCGGCCTTGGCCAGGCGCGCGGCCGTGCCGGCCTTTTCTACATCAGCGCCGACTAGCGGCGCAATTTCGCGGGCCAGGGCTTCGATGCGCTTCACCCGCTGCGCCATCGTGCCCAGCTTGGCGTGGAAGGTGACGCCGTTCAGCTTTTCCAGCCATTCGTCGAAGTTGCCGGCCTTGCGGTCCTCGTCCCAGAAGAAGCGGGCGTCGGACAGGCGGGCCGACAGCACCTTGGCGTTGCCGGCGGCGATCACCTTGCCGCCGTCGGCGGCGGCGATATTGGCGATGGTGATGAAGTGCGGGGCCAGGCCCTCACGGGCCGGATCGCGGACGGCGAAATACTTCTGGTGGGTCCGCATCGAGGTGCGGATCGCCTCGGCCGGCAGGTCCAGGAACGACGGATCCATGTCGCCCAGCACCGGGGTCGGCCATTCGGCAAGGCCCGCGACTTCCTCCAGCAGGCCCAGGTCTTCGACCAGTTCCAGATTGCGGGCGAAGCACAGCGTCTTGCAGCCTTCCAGGATGCGCGCCTTGCGCTCCTCGGCGTCCAGCACGACGAAGTGGTCGCTCAACCCCTTGGCGTATTCGTCGAAGTCGCGGACGCGGAACGGCTGGGCATCACCCATGAACCGGTGGCCCTCGGAGATGTCGCCGCTCTCGATGCCCTCGATGCTGATCGGCACGACCTCGCGGTCGAACACGCACAGGATGCGCTTCAGCGGACGCACCCAGCGCAGCTTGCAGGTGCCCCAGGTCATCGACTTGGGCCAGGCGAAGCCGCGCACGATGGCCTCGACCATCTCGGCGACGATCTCGGTGGTCGGGCCGCCGGTCTTCTCGATGAAGGCCATGTAGACGCCGTCGCGTTCGACCAGCTGGTCCTGAGTGAGGCCGGCCTTGCGCAGGAAGCCCTCCATGGCCTGCGGCGGCGCGCCGACGCGGGGGCCTTTCAGCTCTTCCTTGCGGTCAGCCTGGGCGATCGGCAGCCCCTCGACCACCAGGGTCAGGCGGCGCGGACCGGCGAAGGTCTTCAGGGCCTCGGGCAGGAAGCCGGCGGCGGCCAGATGCTCGCGCGCCATGCGTTCCAGATCGCGCGCGGCATTGGCCTGCATGCGCGCAGGGATTTCTTCGGAGAACAGTTCAAGGAGAAGTTGGGGCATCTGACTTACGCGGCTTCCTGCTGCTTCACCCACTCGGAGGCGCACATCTTACAAAGGTCGCGGATGCGTCCGATGTAGCTGGCGCGCTCGGCGACGGCGATCGCGCCGCGGGCGTTCATCAGGTTGAAAAGGTGGCTGGCCTTGAGGACCATGTCGTAGGCGGGCAGGACAAGCGCCTTGCCCTGATATTCGCGGGCCAACATCAGCGGGACCTGGCGTTCCATGTCCTCGAACTGGCCCTTCAGCACGGCCACGTCATAGCCGTGGAAATTGGCTTGCGAGTGCTGGCGCTCGTTCTCGAGGAACACATCGCCATAGGTCATCGCGCCCAGCGGCGAGTCGGGGTCGTTGAACGGCAGATCATAGACGTTGTCGACGCCGAACACGTACATCGCCAGGCGTTCCAGGCCGTAGGTCAGCTCGCCGGCCACCGGCGAGACGTCCAGGCCGCCCACCTGCTGGAAGTAGGTGTACTGGCTGACTTCCATGCCGTCGCACCAGACTTCCCAGCCCAGGCCCCAGGCGCCGACCGTCGGGTTTTCCCAGTCGTCCTCGACGAAGCGGATGTCGTGCAGCCGCAGGTCCAGGCCAATGGCCTCCAGCGAGCCCAGATAGAGGTCCTGCATGTTGGGCGGGTTGGGCTTCAGGATCACCTGATACTGGTAATAGTGCTGCAGGCGGTTGGGGTTCTCGCCATAGCGGCCATCGCCCGGACGGCGCGAGGGCTGCACATAGGCGGCGTTCCACGGCTTGGGGCCCAGGGCGCGGAGCACCGTGGCCGGGTGCAGGGTCCCTGCCCCCACCTCGATGTCGTGCGGCTGCAGGATCGCGCAGCCATGTTCGCTCCAATAGTTATGGAGCGTCAGGATCAGGGCTTGAAACGAGGTGGGCTTGGGGCGCGACATCAGTGTCCGAACAGGGCCAGAAAAAAGTCGGCGGACCATAGGGCCCGCCGACGGGTGCTTCAATCGATGTTGGCTTTGTCGCGAAGAGCCTAGTTGCCCTTGGCAGCCGAGCGCTTGCCGGCGTTGCTCATCGGCTTGCCGTACTTGGCGCGGTTCTCGGGGGTGTCGGCGATGGGCGCATTGGAGACCACATTCGCATCGCCGGCCTTGAGGGTGGCCTGGACCTCCGGCGACTGCGACGACATCGGCACGACGCCGGCGGTGTCGGTCCCCAGGGTCGAGGCCGAGGGCGTGGTGGCCGGGTTGGGGCTCATCATGCCGGGAGCGGGCATCATCATCATGCCTGGATCGGACATCATCGACGGCGGCGCGGCCGGATTGACCGGCGCCTGATCGACGGGCGCAGTGGTGGTGGTCGTAGTGGTGGTTTGGGCCAGGGCGGCGCCGGACATCAGAGCGGTGGCGGCGGCGACGGCGAACAGGCGCGACATGGACATGATGAGCTCCTCGTGTTCCAGGCTTCAACTACGCTTGGGGCGAATGCCGGTTGCCGATCATCACGGGCTCGTGACTCCAGGGCGGGTTCGAGGACGAACAGCCTTGCGGTGCCGGCCCTGACGTCCCTGCACGACAGCAGGCATGTCGCCGACGGTCAGAGCGTCCTCATCCGGCGATAGTGCTGCTTTTTGCTGCACCGGCCGCGCCTCATGCTTTGATTTTGAGCGCCTTGCCCATTTCCTTTCCAATTCCTTGTCGCGCGACCGCACCTCGCCGACCTCGACCGATAGCGTGACCATCGCCGGGGAAAACGATGCAGCGCGTAATGGCGGCTTCGGCGGTGATCACCCGGGCGCAAAGCGCTCGGCAACCAAGCAAGGGGAGCCCGCAATATCGGCGGGCCGGAGCAAGGCGGATGAAACTGATCATAGCGGTCGTCAAACCCTTCAAGCTCGACGAGGTCCGTGAGGCGCTCGTCGCCGCTGGCGTCGAGGGTCTGACGGTGTCGGAAGTCAAGGGTTACGGCCGCCAGAAGGGCCAGACCGAAATCTACCGGGGTGCGGAGTACCAAGTGAACTTCGTTCCCAAGGTGAAACTGGAAGCGGTCGTGGACGATGCGTCCGCGGCCAAGGCGGTCGAGGCCGTGAAGGCCGCGGCGGCCACGGGCAAGATCGGCGACGGCAAGATCTTCGTTCTGAACGTGGAAGACGCCGTGCGCATCCGGACCGGTGAAACCGGCCCGGCCGCTCTTTAACGCCATCGGGAACAGGGGATAACCGACGATGAAATTGACCTTCAAACCGCTGGCCGGGCTGATGCTCGCCGCGACACTGGCCGGAGCCCCGATGGGGGCCGTGGCCTTCGCCCAGGAGGCCGCGCCTGCGGTCGCCGCCGCGCCCGCTGAGGCCGCGCCGGCTCCCGTGGCCGCCGCGCCTGAAGCCTCTCCCGCCGAAGCCGCGCCGGCTCCGGCCGCTGCTCCCGTTCCGGACAAGGGCGACAACGCCTGGATGCTGACCTCGACCGTCCTGGTCCTGCTGATGATCCTGCCGGGCCTGGCCCTGTTCTACGGCGGCCTGGTCCGCTCCAAGAACATGCTGTCCGTGATGATGCAGGTCTCGACCGTCGCCATCATCGGCTTCGTCGCCTGGGCGCTGTGGGGCTACAGCTTCGCCTTCACGGACGGCGGCAGCTGGGACAAGTATGTCGGCGGATTTGGTCGTCTGTTCCTCAAGGACGTGACTCCGGCCAGCAATGTCGCGACGTTCTCGACCGGCGTCGTGATCCCGGAACTGACCTTCGTCGCCTTCCAGGCCACGTTTGCCGGGATCACCGCCGCGCTCGTCATCGGCTCGCTGGTCGAGCGGATGAAGTTCGCCGCGATCGTCGCTTTTGCGGTGCTGTGGCCCCTGCTCTCCTACTATCCGATCGCGCACATGGTCTGGTGGTGGCCGGGTCCGGACGCCATCGCCGCTGATCCGACCGCGCCGATCAAGGCCGGCCAAATCTGGGCCTGGGGCGCTCTGGACTTCGCTGGTGGCACCGTTGTGCACATCAACGCCGGTATCGCTGCCCTCGTCGGCGCCCTGATCCTCGGCAAGCGCCAGGGCTACGGCAAAGAGCCGATGCCGCCGCACTCGCTGACCTTGACTCTCGTGGGCGCGGGTCTGCTGTGGGTGGGCTGGTTCGGCTTCAACGCCGGCTCCAACCTCGAAGCCAATGGCTACGCCTCGCTGGCGATGATCAACACCTTCGTGGCCACCGCCGCCGCCGGTCTGTCGTGGATCCTGGTGGAGTGGGTCACCCGCAAGAAGCCTTCGGCCCTGGGCCTGGCTTCCGGCGTCGTGGCCGGCCTCGTCGCCATTACCCCGGCCGCTGGTTTCGCCGGCCCGATGGGCGCGGTGATCCTGGGTCTGATCGTCTCGCCGCTCTGCATCTTCTTCTGTTCGGTCGTGAAGAACACGCTGAAGTACGATGACAGCCTGGACGCCTTCGGCATCCACGGCGTCGGCGGCATCGTCGGCGCTCTGGCCACCGGCCTCCTGGTCAACCCCGCTTGGGGCGGCGCCGGCATCGTCGACTACACGACCTGCGCCAAGGACGGCGACATCTCGACCTGCGACGCCCTGGCCTCGTATGAGCCGATCGCTCAACTCCTGATCCAGGCCAAGGCCGTCGGACTGACCGTTGTCTGGTCGGCCATTGCTTCGGCCATCGTCTTCTTCCTGATCAAGCTGGTCATCGGTCTGCGCGCCGCGCCGGACGCCGAGGAAGAAGGCCTGGACATCGCCGAACACGGCGAGCGCGCCTATCACAGCTAGGCTTCGGCACGGCTGAAAAGGCGAAGGGCGCGGAGCTTGGCTTCGCGCCCTTTCTTTTTGCCCGGTTCTTTTTGTCCAGGCGGCTGACGGTTTAGGGGGCCACAGGCGCCCGGCGCGCTTTCAGGATCGGCACCGACGGCTCCAGGATCTGGCCCTTCATGACCGGGTTCACCGCCACGCCCGGCGTCCGCAGGTTGATGATCTTGTGGACCACATCCATGCCCTCGACCACCTTGCCGAACGCCGCGAACCCGGCATTGTCGCCCGGCGCGGCAGGGTCCGCATCCAGATAGGGCGCGTCGCCGACGCAGATGAAGAAGTCGGATGTCGCCGTGCCCGGCGCGTTGCGGGCGATGGAGACCACCCCGTCGGTGTGCTTGATGCCTGTCTGGGTCGTGGGCTCGTGGGCGATGGGCTTCAGAACCCTGGCTGGATCGCCCTGTAACCCGCCCTGGATCAGGCCATAGTCGACAGGCCCCGGTGATCGGGAGGCCCGAAAGAACGTGGCGCCGTCATAGCGTTTCTGGTCGACATAACCCAGGAAGTTGGCCGTGGTAATCGGGGCCTGCTCGACATAGAGCTCGATGACGATCACCCCCTGTCCCGTCTCGACATTAACCCTGACGGTCTTGGGCGCGGCCGGGGCAGCAGGTGTGGTCAGGGCTGTCTGTGCCAAGGCTGGCGCGGCGACCAGGGTCAAGGCGACGGCGAGTAGATCGCGGCGATGCATGGGCGCTCCAATGGACCAGGGACGGGGAAGCCGAGCAGCATTCCTTTTTGATGGCAAGTGGATTGCCAACGGGAAAGCCATATCGCATGCACCTCATACCCGTGTGATGAACGACTATTGGGACTGCCGTGAAGATCGCATTCGTTGACACATCCGGCCTGCGCTACACGCCTGAAACGCCGTTCTCCCGGCCACTGGGCGGCACCCAATCAGCGGCCTGCTTCCTGTCGAGCGCCCTGGCGGCCCAGGGACATTCTGTCAGCCTCATGTCCCCCGGCGCGCCTGACGAAGTGGTCCTGGGCGTGCGGTGCACAGGCTTTGATTGGGGCGAAGCGGCTGCCTCCCTCAACCAGCAGGACGCAGTGGTCGTTCTGACAACGCCAATTGCGGCGCGCCTGCGTCAGGCCGGCGTTCGTACGCCGCTGATCAACTGGCAGCACAAGGCGGTTGGCAGCAACGGCGCAGCGCCCTTCGCAGAACCCGCCGAGAGAGCAGCGTGGACTACGACCGTCTTCGTTAGCACCTACCAGCGCGACAGCTTTTCGAGCAAATGGGGCATGAGCGGCGAGGTTATCGGCAACGCGATAAACCCCATTCTGGCGCGCGCTGTCAGGACGAAGCCAACATTCGTGGAACGGGGCGACGACCCGATACTGTTCTATGCAAGCGCGCCGGGCCGCGGGCTGGATTTCTTGCTGATGTCATTTCCGACGATCAGAAAAGCGCTGCCCAATGCTCGCCTGAAGATTTTTTCCGATCAGGCAATGTACCAGATCTCCCCGGAACGGGATGAGTTCTCCGTCTATTACGAAGTCGCCCGCAACCTCCCAGGCATCGAGTATGTTGGTGGAGTTTCGCAATCGAAACTGGCTGAAGAAATGCTGGCCGCCGATGTCTGGGCCTATCCGACGACGTTCATTGAGACATCCTGCATCGTGATGATGGAGGGCGGCGCGGCCGGATGCATGCTAGTCGGCTCAGACGTCGGCGCCTTGCGTGAGACTTCGGGGCGTTTTGGTCGATTGACGCCCCTCAACAATTCGCGATCCGGCTGGTCAGGGGCGTTTGCGCGCGCCGTCGTGCAAGAAGTGCACAGCGCCAGGCAGGACCCCACGATCTATGGGAGCCTCATCGACCAGCAGATGACGTGGTTCCGAAGCACCTGCGACTGGGATCGGCGGGCCGAGCAGTGGGCGACACTTCTGGAAGGCCTGTCGCGCAATTCCGGCGAAGCTTCCACCACACCATCTTCAGTTTAGAGCCCTTTTCGTCCGACCCTGATGAAACGATCAGGTCGGAAAGGGCTCTTGCCCAGCCCCCCGTCCAGCCGGCAGCGTCGCACCCACCAGTCGGGTCGCATGCTCTCCAGCCGCTCGACCAGGCCCTCGGCCTCGATGTCGCTGGCGCATAGCGCAAAGCAGGTGGCGCCCGAGCCAGACATCCGGGCCATCAGCGTCTCGGGTTCGTCGCGCAGGACGTCCAGCACCTCGCCAATCAGGGGCTCCAGCGCCACGGCGGGCGCCTCAAGGTCGTTGCGGGTGGCCGCGACCAGCCAGGCGGCGACTTCCTCGGCGCTTTCGAATGCGTCCGGCAACCAGGGCCTGGTCTCCCCTTCCGGCGCGACGGCGGCGTCATAGGCGCGATAGACCGCCCCGGTCGGCGACGGCGCCAGCGGATTGACGAGCACTGCGTTCAGCGGCGGCAGTCCGGGCGCGGGCGACAGCCGCTCTCCCCGCCCCTCGGCCATTACAGGCTGGCCCCACAGGCAGGCCGCGCCATCGGCGCCGAGGCTAGACGCCATGGCTTCCAGAGCCGCATTGGACAGGTCGGGAGCCAGAGCGTCGCGCAGGAGCCGCAGGGCAGCGCCAGCGTCGCTGGAGCCGCCCCCGAGGCCCGCCGCGATTGGAAGACGCTTGTCGAGCAGCAGACGGAACGGCGGCAAGGGCGCGGCTGCTCCAGCATGGAAGGCACGGGCCGCGCGCATGACCAGATTGTCGTCGCCCGCCGGAATGCCGGCCCCGAACGGCCCCGTGGTCTCAAAGCTGGGCGCGTCACTGGCCTGCAGCGAGACCTGGTCGCCGACATTGGCGAAGACCATCAGGCTTGAGATCGGGTGATAGCCCTCCGCATCGGGTCCGCCGACGTGCAGGAACAGGTTGACCTTGGCCGGGGCGAAGGCGGAAAGGCGCATGGCGAAACCTTAGGACGAACGGCTAGACCCGTCCGATAGCTCAGTTGCCGGCGATGGTCGATGACGCCGCAGGTCCGACCGGGCCCAGGCCGTCCTTCAGCTTGGCTTCGGCGTCAGCCTTCTGCTTGGCGTCCGGCTCCAGGCTCAGCACCCGGCGCCACTGGAATTCGGCTTCGATACGCCGATCCGCGCGCCAGTAAGCGTCGCCCAGATGTCCGTTGACGTCCGGATCGCCCGGTTCCATCTCGACGGCCTGCTCCAGTTTCTCGACGGCGATCTTGTAATTGCCCATCCGGTAATGGGCCCAGCCCAGCGAGTCGAGCATGGCGCCAGACTGCGGACGGGCGTCGACAGCCTTCTGGACCATGGCCAGGGCCTCGGGCAGACGCTCATTACGGTCGATCCAGGAATAGCCGAGGAAATTCAGCAGCTCAGGCTCGTCCGGATTGAGCTTCAGCGCCGCGCCCAGGTCATGCTGGGCCTCTGCCCAGCGACCCGCGCGCTCCAGAGCTATACCCCGCAGATAGAGCACGCGCCAATCGGGCCGTTCGGCCTCACGGGCAATCAGGGAGTCCAGAACCTTGACAGACTCGTCCCAGCGCTCGTTGGCGCGCAGCAGGTCGGCCAGAGCGATCTGGGCGTCGCGATCGCCGGGCGCGGTGACCATCGACCGGCGGGCGATTTCAAGCGCTCGGGGCTTGTCGCCGCTCTGCTGATAGGTCCAGGCCAGCTTGCCCTGGGCCGTCGCGTACTGGGGCGAGCTTGCTGGAATACGGCCAAAGGCGTCGATGGCCCCGCCATGATCGTCGGCCTGGTTCAGCAGGTCGCCGACCAGCAACCAGGCATCCTCGCGTTCGGGATCCAGCCGCAGGGCCAGACGCAGATAGGCCAGGGCGAACTGGCTCTGGCGTTCGCCAGCAAAGGCGGCGGCGCACGCCACCAGGTTCTGGGCTGCGCCCTGCCTGATCGACGGCATCGACGGCGGCGCGCTCTTGGCCACCGCGCGCGCGCGCGCCTTCTGCAGGCCAGTGTCCGAGGGATCGGCGGCCAGGGCCTGATCATACAGCGCGATCGCATCAGCGTGACGTTTGCGACGCTCCAGGAACGCGCCGTAGTCGAGCATGAAAATGCCGGCGGTGTTCGATGACGAGGTCAGCGCCTTGTAGTCGGTCTCGGCCTCGTCATAGCGCCGGGCGCGTTCGAACAGCCGCGCCTGTCCCAGCTGGCCAAAAAACTGCACCAGCCGGTCGTTCTGCAGGCTGGGCTGGACCGTCGCGCCCTCGGCGTCGCCCGCAGCGGCGGCAATCCAGGGCCCCAGCAGAGCGGCGGCCGGGCGGTGCGGGAAGGCGATCGGCTCGGCCTTCAGAAGGGTTTGGGCGTCCTTGCCCTTGCCGGCGGCCAGCAGTTCCACGATCCGGGTCAGCGTCGCCAGTCGCTTGACCGCCTCGCCGGTGTCCTCACCGCGAGGCGCGATTTGAGCGGCGCGGGTGACCTCGCCCGACAGCAGCAGAGCGGTGAAGGTCCGCTCGCTGATCATAGCGGGATCGTCAGCCAGCACGCCCGCGACGCCGAAATAGTCCGCCGCCTCGCGTGTGCGGCCATCGCGCAACGCCGCCTGCCCCGCCAGGAACTGACCATAGGAACTGCGCACGTCGAACAAGGAATAGCCGGCCGATACCGGGCCACGCAGGGCGACATCCGGGGTCGAGGCGCAGGCCGACAGGGTGAGCAGGGACGCGGCGGCGAGGAGGACTTTAAAACGCATGCTGGCACCCTGTTGGGTTTCGACGCGCGCCGCAAGCCCGCGACGCGCGGCAAAAAACCCTGGTGGGCCCAGAGCACACCAACAAAAAGGCCTCCCGATCGGTTCGATCAGGAGGCCCTTGTCGTCACATGTTCGGATAGTTGGGGCCGCCGCCGCCTTCGGGCGTGGTCCAGACGATGTTCTGCGACGGATCCTTGATGTCGCAGGTTTTGCAGTGAACGCAGTTCTGGGCGTTGATCTGGAAGCGCGGATCGGTCCCCTGCTCGTTGTACAGCACCTCATAGACGCCGGCCGGGCAGTAGAGCCGCGCCGGTTCTCCGTACTTGGGCAGATTCACCGAGATCGGGATCGACGGATCCTTCAGTGTCAGGTGAGCGGGCTGGTCTTCCTCGTGGTTGGTGGCCGAGAGGAACACCGAACTCAGCTTGTCGAAGCTGATCACGCCGTCGGGCTTGGGGTAGACGATCGGCTTGAAATCCTTGGCCAGGCCCGTCGACGCCGCGTCGGTCTTGTCGTGCTTCATGGTGCCGAAGAACGAGAAGCCGCCGGTCAGATGGGTGACCCACATGTCGAACATGCCGACAGCGCCGCCCATGAAGGTACCCAGCTTGCCCAGCAGCGGCTTGGCGTTGCGGACGACCTTCAGTTCCTTGGCGACCCAGCTCTTCTCGAACGCCGTCTGGTACTCGACCAGCTCATCGCTGGCGCGGCCAGCGGCCAGAGCCTTGAAGGCCTGTTCGGCGGCCAGCATCCCCGTCTTCATGGCGTTGTGGCTGCCCTTGATCCGGGGAACGTTGACGAAGCCGGCCGAGCAGCCGATCAGCACCCCGCCCGGGAAGGTCAGCTTGGGGATCGACTGGTAGCCACCCTCGGTGATGGCGCGCGCACCGTATGAGATGCGGCGACCGCCTTCCAGGTGCGGCCTGACTGACGGGTGCTGCTTGAAGCGCTGGAACTCGTCGAAAGGCGACAGCCATGGGTTCTTGTAGTTCAGGTGCACCACATAGCCGATCGACACATAGTTATCGCCGAAGTGGTACATGAAGCTGCCGCCGCCGGTCTTGTCGTCCAGCGGCCAGCCGGTGGTGTGCTCAGCCAGGCCCGGCTGGTGCTTCTCGGGCGGCACCTGCCACAGTTCCTTGATGCCGAGGCCGTACTTCTGCGGCGACTTGCCGGCCGACAGGTCGAACTTGGCGATCAATTGCTTGGCCAGCGATCCACGCACGCCCTCGGCGATGAACACGTACTTGCCGTGCAGTTCCATGCCGGGCTGATAGTCGGGCTTGTGCTCGCCGCTCTTGGCGATGCCGACCACGCCGACCACGACGCCCTTCAGCGAACCGTCGTCATTCCAGACCATGTCGGAGGCGGCGAAGCCCGGATAGATCTCGACGCCCAGTTCCTCGGCCTTGTTAGCCAGCCAGCGGGTGACATTGCCCAGCGAGGCGATGTAGCAGCCGTCGTTGTGCATGAACGGCGGCAGGGCGAGCATCGGCAGGGACATCTCGCCCTGGGGACCCAGGATCAGGAAGCGGTCCCTGGTGACGGGAGTCTCAAGCGGGGCGTCATCGTCTCGCCAGTCGGGGAAGAGTTCATTGAGCGCCTTGGGGTCGATAACCGCGCCCGAAAGGATGTGCGCGCCGACCTCGGAGCCCTTTTCCAGCAGGGCGACGGAGATCTCTGTTCCGGCTTCAGCGGCCATTTGCTTGAGCCGGATTGCGGCCGACAGCCCAGCGGGGCCGCCGCCGACGATGACGACGTCGTATTCCATCGACTCGCGTTCGAGGACTTCGCTCATGGGATCTCCCGCCCCGGGCCCATCGCTTGTGTGGATGGCACCCGTCTTGTGACTGTTTGTCTCTGTCCTTATCCGAACGTGACGCAGTGGCGGTCAAGGATAAAGCGTGGACTTTTGTTGCGGCGCAGCGTGGAGAGCGGACAAAGATCACGCTATGGGTATGAGCATGAGCCTCGCCGTCGATCCGCGCGCCGTCGAAAGCCTGCTCGCCTTCTGGGCGGATGCGGGAGTCGACGCCACCTATTCGGATGCGCCGATCGACCGTCTGGCCGAAGGCGCGGCCCTGCTGCGCGCCAAGAGCCAACCGGCCGCCGTCGTGGCCGCAGCGCGTCCGACACTGGTTTCTAACGCCTCGCCCGATGTTTCGGCGGCGATCGCCCAGGCGCGCGCGGCGGCGGCCGCCTGCCAGGATCTGGAAGCCCTGGCCGCCGCCATCGCCGCCTTCGACGGATGCTCGCTCAAAGCCCAGGGCGCCAGACAGGCCGTGGTTTCGCGCGGTCCGGGCGACGCGCCGCTGATGATCATCGGCGAATGCCCCGGCGCCGACGAGGACGCTCAGGGGCAGCCGTTTGTCGGTCGCGCCGGGCAACTTCTTGATCGGATGCTGAAGGCCGCGGGCCTGACCGACCGCGTTTTCATCACCAACACCGTCTTCTGGCGACCGCCCGGCAACCGTACCCCGACCCCCCAGGAACAGGCCGTCTGCGCGCCGTTCCTCGAACGCGCCATCGCCCTGGTGAACCCCAGAATGCTGCTGCTGATCGGCGGGGCCTCGGCCAAGGCCATGCTCAGGCGCGACGAAGGCATTCTGTCGCTGCGGGGCCGCTGGTTCGAATGGACCTCGTCGGACGGCGAAAGGGAGCTGCCAGCTCTGCCGACCCTGCATCCGGCCTTCCTGCTCAGGCAGCCGGCGGCCAAGAAGAAAGCCTGGCAGGATCTGCTGACCCTGACCGAAAGACTTGATCGCCCGGAGCGTCCCCACTAGGACTCTGGCCGACCAGTCGGAACGGGGACGCGCCGCCTTCGGGAAGCGCGATACGCATTGCAGCTCATCGCTCGCCTTCTGGCCGCGCTCTCGGCCCTTGTCCTGTGTCTGGGCGCCGTCGGTGCCCGCGCATCCAGCCTCGAGCCGCTCACCACGGACGACGTCCGCTACTATCGCGCTGCGTTCTCGGCCTCCGAGCGGGGCGATTTTGACGCCGCCGAAGCGGCCTTCGCCAACGCCCGCGACAAAAGCCTGGCTGGCCGCCTGGCCTATGCCAAGGTCATGCACCCCCGCGCCTATACCGCCGAGTACGAAGACCTGACCGGCTGGCTGAAGGCTTATGGCGACCAGGCCGGCGCCGACAAGGTCTATACGCTGGCCGTCAAGCGCAAGCCGGCCAAGGGCCCCGCCCCTCGCCCGCCGGCCCTGTTTGTCGCGACCGAGAAAGGGCCGCCGCCGGCCGACAAGGCTCGCGGCGCGCGCGAGGCCTACTATTCCGGCGACATCGCCAAGGCCCTGACCCTGGCCCAGATCAGCGGCGAGCGCTGGATCGCGGGTCTGGCCTCCTATCGCCTCGGACAGCACGCCCAGGCCCAGGACTATTTCGACCAGGTGGCACGCGACGAAAGTCAGGATGACTGGCTGCGCGCCGCCGGGGCCTTCTGGGCCGCTCGCGCCGCCAGCGCGGCCGGCCGCAGCGTTGACGCCCGCGAGGCGCTGATCGAGGCCGCCCGCTCGCCCAACACCTTCTACGGCATGATCGCCGCCCGCCAGCTGGCGCTGGCCGGCGTGGGCCTGCCCAGTGATCCCGACGACCCGATCGCGGCCCTGATCAGCCGCTTCAGCTATGACGGCCCGGACATCACTTCGCTGAATCGGCTGCTGGGCGCCGACGACCGTGCGCGTCGCGCCGCCGCCCTGGCCCAGATCGGCCGCTGGATCGAGGCTGGCCAGGAATTGCGCGCCGGCCTGTCGCTGGCCGAGACCGAGAAGGCGCGCGGCGACTGGATGAGCCTGACCCTGGTCCTGAACGCCCGCGCCCCACTGAACGCCGGCCGCCCGGTGGCTCGCCTGGGCGCGGAGGACTACCCCCTGCCCCCGCTGGAGCCCAAGGGCGGCTTCACGATCCACAAAGCCATGGTCTACGCCCTGGTTCGTCAGGAGAGCCGCTTCGATCCAATGGCGGTCTCGGGCGCCGGCGCGGTGGGCCTGATGCAGCTGATGCCGATCGCCGCCGCCCGCGCCGCCGGCGACGACAAGCTGCTGGCCGACAACACGCCGCTTCTTGACCCGGCCTTCAACCTGCGGGTCGGGCAGGACTATTTCACCTGGCTGATGGATCGCGGCCTGCAGAGCAATGACATGCTGCGCGCTGTAGCAGCCTATAACGGTGGCCCGGGCACCCTGCTCAAGACCCAGGCCCAGCTGGGCGCAGACTGCGACAGCCTGCTGCTGATCGAAAGCCTGCCGGCGGTCGAGACGCGCAACTATGTCGAAAAGGTCGTGGCCTCTTACTGGACCTATCGCCGGCTGATGGGCGCCGAGACCCGCACCCTGGACGCTGTGGCCCTGGGCGCGCGCGAGATCGACTTCCGTCTGGACCTCTAGTTCACCAGACGATTCGCCTGGCGCCGACCGCGCCGATCAGCCTGGCAAAGCCGGTATCGCCGGCGCGAAAGCCACCACAGGCTTCGTAGTGCCGCGTCGAGAGTAATAAGCCCTGTGGCTTTGCGAACGGCCGGCGAAACCACGGCAGGCCCGGACGCGGCAGGCTGACCGCCTTGTCCCAGCCGGCATTGATCTGCTTTTCCGCCACCGCGCGCCAGCCTTCCGGCAGGACTGCATCCGGCTCCAGCAGCATCAGCCAGTCGCCGCGGGGGCGCTTGCAGGCCGCCGCCAGGCGCGCCCCGACATCGTCGCCGGCGGCCACGATCCGCGCGCCGCAGTCCTCGGCGATATCCAGGGTGTCGTCGGTCGAGCCGCCATCGGCCAGCACCACCTCGCGGACCAGACCGTCGACCGCCGCTGTCACAAGGCTGGTGAGACACGGCCCGATCAGGTGGGCGCTGTCGTGGGTGGGGATGACGACGGTGATCATGTTCCCTGCTTCACGGCGTCAGGCCCATTGGTCAAGTCCGGTTCTTGTTTTGTTTCCAATTCAAAGCTAGGGTCAGTCCATGCCCGCTCCAGCCCACATGAACCGCGTCGCCCTTCGAGGCCGCGGCGCGCGGTCGAACGAGACCAGCCGGTTCGAGAGTTTTCGCTCCGAGGCCTTCGAGGATGGCTGGACCGAGGAGGACGAGGCGGCGCGACCGCTGACCACCACCATCCAGCCGATGAAATCCAGGACCATCATCGCCAAGAACGACAGCCCCGACATCAGTTTCAATCGCTCGATCAACCCGTATCGGGGCTGCGAGCACGGCTGCATCTACTGCTATGCACGTCCAGCCCACGCCTATCTGGGTCTGTCGCCGGGCCTGGATTTCGAGTCCAAGCTTTTCTTCAAGCCCGAGGCTGGCAAGCTGCTGGAGCGCGAGCTTTCCAAGCCCAGCTACAAGCCTCAGGTCATCCACATCGGCGGCGATACCGATCCCTACCAGCCGCAGGAGAAGACCCTGCGGGTCACCCGCGCGGTGATCGAAACCCTGGCGCGGTTCAACCACCCCTTCACGATCATCACCAAGTCGGCCCTCATCACCCGCGACCTCGACATCCTGGGGGCCATGGCCAAGGCGGGCCTGGTGCGGGCGGCGGTGTCGGTCACCACCCTGGATCGCAGACTGGCCCGCAGCATGGAGCCGCGCGCCGCCACGCCCGAGCGCCGGATCGACGCCATTCGCCAGCTGGCCTCTGCCGGCGTGCCGGTGACAGTGATGTTCGCGCCGTCGATCCCATCGCTGAACGACCACGAGATGGAAGCGATCCTGCAGCGCGCCGCCGAGGCCGGAGCGACCTCGGCCGGCTATGTGGCCCTGCGTCTGCCGCTGGAGATCAACGACCTGTTCCAGCAGTGGCTGGCCACCGATCACCCCGACCGCGCCAAGCGGGTGATGTCGCTGGTGCGCCAGATGCGCGGCGGCGCGGCCTATGCCTCCGAATGGGGTACGCGCATGACAGGAGAAGGCCCGGTAGCCGAGGTGATGAGCCAGCGTTTTGATGTCGCTCGCCGACGGTTCGGGCTGGATGCGCCGGTGCAGCCCATGGATGTCGGAGCGTTCAAGGTTCCGGCGAAGGCGGGCGACCAGATGAGCCTGTTCTAGCGCGACAGGTTCAGCCGAATTTCGGAACTTCGCCGCAACACCCTGACGAACTGAAACTTTCGGCTCGGATATTCAACGTGCCTGGCCCGCGTGCTGCGTAAGCTGATCCAGACGCCGCCAACACTGGACAGGTGAGGATTCTCAGGTTCCAGCCCAGCGCGCCTTCAGCCAGCGGCGCACGGGTAGGTCATAGACCCTCAGAACCCCCCAGGCGCCGGCGATGATCAAGAGGACCGCAACCGCCAGGAAGAGGCCGGGATAGCCCTTGCCGCCGGCAGCGCGGAAGCCGCGCAGCAGCAGCTCCCACAGCACCCAGTGCAGCGCATAAAGCGGATAGGAGATCTCGCCGCTGAACCGGCAGATCGCCCCGGCCCGGCCTTCAGGATCGCGATGCCCCAGCAGCACGATCAGTGGAAACACCACGGCCACGCAGACCAGGTCATAGGTGGCGGTATAGTCCATCGGTGGAACGGCCAGCACCGCCAGCAGTACCAGGGCCAGCAACCAGGCCGGCGCCGACAGCCGCAGATAGGCCTGGATCCGATAGCAGGCCCAGCCCAGGGCAAACGGGAAGATGGTCCGGATGACGCCGATCCAGTAGGTGGCCCGATCCCAGCCCGTCTGCACCCCGCCCATGCCATAGGCGATCCCGATCAGCGCCCCGCCCGACACGACGATGACCAGCACCAGCCACAGGGTCGCCAGACGTCGCGCGGGGAACCACAGCGCGCTGGCCAACAACTCGAGAAACAGCGACCAGGCCGGCGGATTCAACGGGAAAAGCGGTGAGAAGCTGTCTTCGTCGCCAACCCAGATCCTGGGTAAGACCAGAAGCCCCATCAGCAGGCACATCAGGATGCTGTCGCGATGCCCGATCATCACCAGGGCCCCGGCGACCATAGAGATCGCGATCAGCGGCCAGACCCTGATCAGGCGGGCCCGCATAAAGCTCCCCCAACTCATGGCACGAGCGCCATAGGCGTGGGCCAGGACAAAGCCGCTGAGGCAGAAGAAGAAGTCCACCGCCAGATAGCCATGGGCCATTAGCCAGGGTCGATAGGTCCAGCCCCCCAGATGGTAGAGCAGCACCGCTACCGCCGCTATGCCGCGCAGGCCGTCCAGGGCCTCATAGCGACGCCCGCCGTCGATCGATTGCCCCAACGCGCTCGCCCCTGATACCGGGCCGCTTAGTGCCGCGCCCCGGGCCGTCCGTCCAGCCTCAGGCTTTCTCGAACAGCATCGCCTTGGTGAGGAAAGCCCGATCTTCGCTGATCAGCCGCAGGCCGGCCCCGCTGAACAGGGCCGCCAGATCGGTCTGGGCGTAGGTCGAATAGTAGGGTTCGTGAAAATAGGCCGGAAAGGCTTCCAGCAGGCGCGCCAGGTCAGGCTCGTCGGTCGGCTGCACCGAGTCGACGAAAACCAGAACGCCGCCGGGCTTGAGCACGCGGGCGATGGATGCCGCCACGACCGGCCGCACGCGCGGCGGCAGCTCGTGGAACAGATAAACGCAGCTGATCGCATCCAGCGATCCGTCGGCGAACGGCAGGGTCTCGATATTGGCCTGCAGCCCGCCGACGCCGGCGCAACGCCGGGCCCGGGCCAGATAGGCCGGTGACAGGTCCAGACCCGCCAGGGCGGCGCGCGGAAAGGCGGCCTTGAGGTCGCGCAGGAAGGCGCCGGCCCCGCAGGCGGCGTCGACGATACGCAGGTCGCGATGATCCAGGCCACGCCAATGCCTGGCCAGCAGGGACAGCCCGCGCCGGCGCATGGCGCCGGCCGTTCCGGCGAACAGGGCCTCGACCTGGGCGTCGTAGCGCCGCGCGCTCTCGGCGGTGAACCAGCCGCCAGACTGATAATGGAAGTTCTGGCGATAATAGTTTGGATAGGGTTCTGTTTCAGCCTTTGACCTGATCTCGACGCCATCGCCGCGGCGACGGCGCTGATCGACGGCGCGGGCGTCTACCAGAAAGTCGAGGGCGCCCAGCAGCGACTTTACCGGCCGGGTCGGCGTGTCTTCCACGGCCGGGTAGAGGCCCTCGGCGACGTCGCGGGCGTCTTTCTCGAACGCCTCCAGATAGACCTGACGGAGGCGCGCCGTCGAGACCGGCGGCCCCTCAGACTGGAAGCTTCGCGCCGCCACGCCCCGGGTCGGCTGGGTGATGGCGCGGGCCAGTCCGCCGGCGGCCCCCCACCAGACGGCCTTGGCGACAGCCTTGGCGCGCTGTCCCACCGCGTCTAGCGCGAAGGCGCTCGGTTCACGTCGCTCGATGGCCTGATCGTCCATGATTGCCTCATCGTGAGAAGACCCCAACCAGTTCAATATGGGGCGACCAGACGAACTGGTCCACCGGCAGCACCTTTTCCAGCTTGAAGCCGGCGTCGACCAGCAGGCGGGCGTCCCGGGCGAAGGTTGCGGGATTGCACGAGACGCTGACTACCTTGGCCACCTTGGAGTTGGCGATCTCGACGGTCTGCTCGTAGGCGCCGGCGCGCGGCGGATCGATCACGACCACGTCGGTCTTTGTCAGTTCCATGGTCAGCATCGGGCGGCGGACCAGATCACGGGCTTCTGCGGTGATCGGCTTGAGGCCCGGCGCGTCGCCGATCGCGGACTTCAGGGCGGCCACAGCCAGCGCAGCGGAATCGGCGGCATAGACCGCAGCGATCTCGGCCAGGCGGAACGTGAAGGTGCCGGCGCCGCAATAGAGATCGGCGATCCGGGTCGCGCCCTGGGCCGCCTCGACGGCGAAAGCCACCATGGCCTTCTCGGCCTGCGGCACGGCCTGAAGGAAGCTGCCGGGCGACAGGGCTACGACAGCGGGTCCCAGTTTCACCAAAGGCTGGCGGGCCATGTAGACGACCTCGCCGGCCAGGGTGACACGCGCGAAGTCGCCTTCGCTGGCCGCCATGGCGGCCACCATCCGGGCGTCAGCCGACAGGCCGCCGCTCTTGGCCTCGACGCCGGTGATGTCGATGTCCAGGCCAGTCGCCGTCAGGGTGACATGCAAGGTCGGGGCTGACTTGGGATGTTCCAGGAACGGCTGGGCCAGGCGCGCCAGGGCCGGAAAGGCGGCGACCAAGCGCGGGTCGGTGACCGGACATTCCTCGATCTTGATCAGGTTCCAGGAGCGCCGCTCCTTGAAGCCCAGGCGCACGCCGCCCTTGCCGCCCCGGGCGTGCAGGGCCACACGGCGACGCGATGCAGGCGGGGCCGCGAAGATCGGCAGGATCTCCGTCTCCAGCCCTTCGTGCGACAGCTGGATGCGGACCAGCTCTGACTTCCAGTCCAGATAGGGCTGACTGGCCCAGTGCTGGCTGGTGCAGCCGCCACATTCGCCGAAGTGCCTGCACGGCGGCGCCACGCGGTCGGGGCTAGCGTCAAGGATCTCAAGCAGTTCGCCGCGCGAACCGTCCATCTTCACCCGCACCCGCTCGCCCGGCAGGGTCAGGGGGACAAACACCGGGCCTTCTCGGACGATGCCGTCGCCCTGGCGCCGACGGCGTCGATGATCACTTCACGCATTCCGTATCCATTCTCGCGGCGGGAACCTTCGAGGGATCCCGCCTATTCAAGCCCATGAGCCATGCCGGCCACGGACGCGGAGGCCCGGTGGCCCCTTTGCGGGTGTCCATACCCTCAAAAGGGTCTCTTGGCATGGACGAAGATGAACACCTCGCTCAACGACCGTTCATGTTCGCGCGACCATCATGCAGCTTCGGGTGGTCAGGGCGTGCTTTCGGCTGACCCAGAAATGCCATCAGTAGGCTTGAGAGAGTCGCCATGACCAACAGGACGCCGACCATGAAGATCGCTCTGTGCGCTGCCATCGCGGCCGTCGCCGCCGGTGCTTTCGCCCCCACCTTCGCCAGCGCCCAGGCCTATGGCCAGCCCAGCTATCGGGGCGGCGCCTATGACAACAATGGCTACTATTATGATCCCTGCCGCCGCAGCACGACGCAGCGCGGCACGGGCGGCGGTCTGGCCGGGGCAGGACTGGGCGCGGCAATCGGCGGCAGCGTTGCGGGCAATGGCGCCAAGACCGAAGGCGCCGTCTTGGGCGGCCTGCTGGGCGCGGTGATCGGCAGCAAGATCGGCAGGAACTCGGCCGCCTGCGCGTCAGGTGCAACCCCGCCGCCGCCGCCAACCGCCTATAATCGCTACGACAATGGCTACGACGCTCGCCCCTATGACGATCCTCGCTACTACGACGCGCGCCGCGACGCCGACCGCGACGCCTATCGGCGCGATTCCTATTCCTATCGGGTCGATCAGCGCTCTTCCGACATCAATGGGTGCACCCTGGCCGAGAGCCCGATCTACCTGCCCGACGGTCGCGTCCAGAAGCGCTTTGTGCGCGTCTGCCCCGACGCCCAGGGCCGCTTCCAGGTTGTCGACTAGGCTCGCCAGCCCTTGACCTGACTGAACGGCAGACGGCCGCTCGCCTCGCGTGAGCGGCCGTTCGCTATCGGCGCCGCGCCCAGACCAGACTCTCGACCTGGCCGTCGCCCCCGGTGATCGGGCTTTCGTCCTCGCCCATCACGGTCCAGCCCGCCTCTTCGAGGAAATCGACGATCTCGCGGCGCACCCGGGCGATGGTCTGAGGATCCTTGACCAGCCCGTTCTTGCCGACATGGCCTTTGCCCGCCTCGAACTGCGGCTTGACCAGGGTGACGAGATCGGCGCCCGACGGGGCCAGGGCCAGGGCGGCTGGGAGCGCCTTGGTCATCGAGATGAAGCTGACGTCGCTGACGATCAGCTGGGGATCTTCCTCGATCCAGCTGGTGTCGAGAATGCGGGCGTCGGTGCCCGACAGGTCGACCACCCGCTCGTCATTGACCAGGCTGTGATGCAGCTGCTCGCGCCCGACATCGACCGCATAGACCTTGGCCGCGCCGCGCGTCAGCAGCACCTCGGTGAAACCGCCGGTCGAGGCGCCGACGTCGATGGCGACCTTGCCCTCGACCGTGATCGGCCAGAGGTCCAGGGCATGAACCAGCTTCAGCGCGCCACGCCCGACCCAGGGATGGGCCAGCGAGGCGCGAATCGACACGTGCTCTTCCACCATCTCGGAGGGCTTGAGGACGACGACGCCATCGGCGCGCACCAGCCCGGCCTCGATGGCCTCACGGGCCTTGGCGCGGCTGTCGAACAGGCCGCGCTCCATCATCAGAACATCTACACGTCTACGAGTCATGGACGGCCTCTAGCACGGACTTGCGGTCGCGGTCGCTTCAGGTTCAACTGAACGCTGTTCACCGGCGCGCCAAGACGCCGGTCGCTTGGGAGGAATTTTTCATGCACTTCAGTCGCCGCGGCCTGCTGGCCGCCTCTGCCGCGATCGCCGCCGCGCCCTCCGTCGAGGCCAAGCCCAAGTCCGCCAGTCAGCCCGCCTGGACGCCCGACGCCACCGAGATCGCCGGCCGCATCCGTCGCAAGGAGGTCAGCGTCGCCGAGGTGGTCGAGGAGGCCATCCGCAAGGCTGAGGCCCTGCAGCCCAAGGTCGGGGCCATCGTCACCTCCGACTTCGACCGGGCGATGGACAAGGCCAAGGGGGGGCAGCTTTCCGGCCCGTTCGCCGGCGTGCCGTTCCTGATCAAGGACCTGGACGCCTATACCGGCCTGCCAACGCGTTATGGCTCGCGCAGTTCGATGGGCGCGCAGCCTGAAAAGGCGCAGACCGCCTTTGTCGACGCCTATGACCGGGCGGGCCTGGTGGTGATCGGCAAGTCGACGACGCCGGAATATGGCTTCCTGCCGACGACCGAGCCGATGGGCTTTCTGCCCACGCGCAATCCCTGGAGCCTGAACCATTCCTCAGGCGGTTCATCCGGTGGTGCAGCGGCGGCGACCGCATCCGGGATCGTGCCCTTCGCCCATGCCAGCGACGGCGGCGGCTCAATCCGCATCCCGGCCTCCAACTGTGGCCTGTTCGGTCTCAAGCCCTCGCGCGGTCGGATGATCCAGGGCCGGCCAGGCGACCGCGGTGTCGATCTCTCCGTGGCCCACTGCGTCAGCCGCAGCGTCCGCGACTCGGCGGCCCTGTTCGCGGCCAGCGAGCGCACGGCGGCGGGTTCGCCCTTTGCGCCGGTCGGCGTGGTCACCAAGCCGTTGAAGAAGCGCCTGAAGGTCGGCCTGCTGTTCGAGACCGGCACCGGCCAAAAGCCCGATGCCGAGGTCATTGCCGCCGTCGAAGGCGCGGCCAAGCTGATGGCGAGCCTGGGGCACCATGTCGAACCCACGCGCTGGCCCATGGACGGAGCCCAGTTTGGCCAGGACTTCACCGCCCTGTGGTCCACCGGCGCAGCCGAACTTGCGGCCGGCGTCAGCAAGGCCATGGGCCGCAAGGCCGATGCCACGGTGCTGGAGCCCTTCACCCTGGGCATGGCCGAACTGGTCGCCGGCCTGAAGCCGGGCGATATCGAAGCCGCCGTCGGCCGGCTACAGGCCACGGCCAAGGCCTATGACGCCTGGCTGAGCCAGTATGACGTGATCCTGTCGCCCGTGCTGGGCAGTCCGCCGGCCGAGCTTGGCTTCGTCAGCGGCTCGGTGTCGTTCGAAACCCTGCAAGCTCGCCTGATGCACTATGTCGGCTACACACCTGTGCACAATGTTGCCGGCGCAGCAGCCATGAGCGTCCCCCTGCACTGGACGGCGACGGGCCTGCCCGTCGGCGTGCACTTCGCCGCACGCATCGGCGCCGAAAAGCTGCTGTTCCAGCTGGCCTATCAGCTGGAGGCAGCCCAGCCCTGGGCCCATCGCCAGCCGCCGGCCTCGCTCTAGGTCGACGGGGCGAGCGGGGGCGTCACGCGCACCCGCTCGCCTTGCGCGCCTGCACGTCGGCCAGGATGTCGGCGATGAGGTCGAAGTCCATCCTGTCGGGCTTGCGCCAGCGAATGCAGCCCTTGCCGCAGCTGGCCGCGCCCAGGCGATCGCCGAGGCGCTCGATCGCCCCCTGCCCTGCATAGAGCGCGATATGCTGCTTCTGGCTGTTGAAGGCGATCCAGGGGGCCTTGGCGTCGCCATAGGCCGGCATGCCAAACGCCATCAGCTCGCTGTCGGCCCCGAAGGTCTCGCGGCAAAGTGAACGAAGGCGGTCCAGCGCCGGGCGGCGGTCGGGCGAGACCTCCGACATGAAGTCATCGACGCTCGCCGCCTTCGACTGGACCATGGTCGCCTCCGCAGAGGGTTCTAGCCCTCGACAAACACCTTCTTGAGTTCGTTCTTCATGATCTTGCCATTGGCGTTGCGTGGCAGGGTCTCGTGCCAGAACACCACCTTGACCGGCACCTTGAAGGCCGCAAGGCGTTCGGCGACAAAGGCCCGCAACTCGGCCTCGGTGGCATGGGCGCCCGGCTTGAGGGTGACCACGGCCGCCGGCTCTTCGCCCAGGGTCTTGTGCTCGATGCCGACCAGGGCCGCGTCCATCACGGCTGGGTGGTCGTAAAGGCAGTTCTCGACCTCGATGCAGTAGATGTTCTCGCCGCCCCGGATCAGCATGTCCTTGGCGCGGTCGATGATGAAGCAGAAGCCCTCGGCGTCCAGACGCGCCAGATCGCCGGTCTTCACCCAGCCGTCGATAAAGGTCTGGGCGGTGGCTTCCGGCTTGTTCCAGTAGCCGCGCACCACCTGGGGGCCCCGGCACCAGAGTTCACCGACTACGCCGATCGGCAGCTCGCGATGCGGCTCTTCGACGGTCATGATCTTCAGGTCGGTGACCGGCACGGCCGGGCCACAGCTGTCGGGGCGGTTCTCATAGTCTTCAGCCGAGTTGCTGGTGGCGGTGGCTGAGGTCTCGGTCATGCCCCAACCATTGCCCGGCGAGGCCTTGGGCCAGATTTCCTTGATCTTGCGCACCAGCTCCGGCGCCGAGGGCGCGCCGCCATAGGCTACGGCCTCGATCGACGAGAGGTCGTAGTTTTCGCGGTTGGGATGTTCGATGATCTGCCAGGCGATGGTCGGCACGCCGCCCATCTGGGTCAGCTTCTCGTCCTGGATCAGCTGCATGGCCTTGTCGGGATCCCACTTGCGGATCATGGCGATCTTGGCACCGCCGAACAGCGAGGGGTTCAGCACCGCGAAACAGCCCGTGGCGTGGAAGAACGGCACCGAGATCAGCGACCCGCGCTGCGGGCCATCGGGATCGGGCTCGGGCGGCGCCTCGCCCCGGCGCAGGAAGCTGCGCGCTCCGGCGGCGGCGGCGGCGAAGATGTTGCTGTTGACGTTGCGCTGGGTACCGATGGCGCCCTTGGGCTTACCCGTGGTGCCGGACGTGTAAAAGATGGTCGCGTCGTCGTCGGCCGTCAGCGGCACGGTCGACAGGGGCTGCTCATCCAGGCCGGCCCAGTCGTTGGGACTGCCGATTACCGTCTCCAGATGCGTCACGTACGGATGGCTGATCTCTTCGGGAGACCGGCTGACATAGACGCACTGAAGATCCGGGCAATTGTGCAGGTGCTCGGTCAGGCGCTCGTAGCGCTCGACATCGACCACCAGGGTCTTGGCGCCGGAATCCAGCAGGCCGTATTCCAGCTCGGCGCCCGTCCACCAGGCATTCAGCGGGGTGACGATCGCGCCGATCGACAGGGCGCCATAGAAGGCCACAGGCCATTCGGGCAGGTTGCGCATGACGATGGCGACGCGGTCGCCCTTCTGCACGCCCTTGGCGGCCAGTTCTGCGGCGAAGACGGTGACGGCGCGATAGAAGGCCTCGAAACTGACCCGCTCGTCCTCATGCACCATGAAGATCTTCTCGCCATGGGCGCGGCCCATGACCAGGGTGTCGCGCAGGGTCGGCGGAGCGTTCTTCCAGACCCGGGTCTTCACGCCGCGAATCTCGATCTCTTCCATCTCCCCCGCCGTGCCCGGCTGGGTGATCATGGCATAGGCCTGCTGAACCGACATGGCGGGCCACGGAATGGAAGCGGGGGTGGCCTGGGTCATCATTACTCTCCCGGTGTGGTCGCGCCTTATTCAATGAGCGCGTTCGGTAGCGAGAAAGCACAGGCGGAGACGGGATGCAAACGCCTGTTTGAGACGTAAGGGAACACTGATCAGTTAGACGCCATGACAGGGCGCTTCTGCGCGCATCCGGCGCAACGGCGTTCGTTCAGACAGGCCCGGCCGGGGGTTTGTGCGATCCGCGCGCGGCGACAGGCGCAGGTTCGCCGTCTCACGCGGCGAACCGCTGAGGCAATGGGGAGGGTGCGAAGCGCCCGGGCCTCGCCCGGAGGGATTGGCAGTGTGAGTACCGTTTCGACGAAGACGAACGCTTCGCGCGGCCTTCAGACGGAAGCCTTCGGATCGCGGGGTTTTAACCCGCCCCGAAAGAGGCCTCCGGCGGGCGGAGCACTGGCATGCTCCGGACCGCATGGGCGATTTCAGCCCACGCCTGCCGTGCTCATCGAACCCTCGCCGCTGGGTTTTCGTCCCGATGTTGCAGGGAACCCGTCCAGTCCGTCACGAGGGTGGTCATCCAAGACCCCCGACGAGCGCTTCCCGCTCGACCACCCCCGAAAGCCGCCTCGGTCGCCGTACGTGCGCCCTCCCCGTGCCTTCAGGAGAGGATGATTATGCGGCCGGTTTGAGCGCCGAGGATTGGCGCGCTCTCATTTTATTTAGGGTGCTGATTGGGTTGAGATTTTTGTGGAACTCAACGGGGATGCACTGCGCCCAGTCCCCATAGTCCCGCTCTTCCCGGCGAAGGCCGGGATCCAGATCGAACCCAGGGCGCCGGCAGAACTTGGCGCGGCCGTATTTCGGATTATCCCCAAACGCTCAGGCTGAATCTGGGCCCCGGCCTTCGCCGGGGAGAGCGGAGTTTGTTTTGAACGGCACCCCGCCCCCTTCGCGCCGAAGGGAGCCATCCTTAAATCTCACGGCGAGACGATCGCCGGTCTGACCAGGTTGCTCAAGGACGGCCCTGCGGGCCGCCGCGCAGCGGCCGGTCGAAGACCGGTCCTTGACCAACCTGGACAGCCCGGCACGCTGCAGCCTCCAGGAGATTTAAGGATGAGCGGGACGCGGGGCGTCGGCTTTCGGGAGGAAGGCCAAAGAGTGCTTTTGACGACCGAGGCTGTGGAAAAACGCGTTTTGAGATTTAGGGTCAGCGCGACGACTTGTTCGGCATCGATCGAAACAAAGGGCTGACCGCAGGATGAGGCGC
>JANOSS010000016.1:0-2065 GCA_031415995.1 Caulobacter sp.
GGCCCAGCTGTGGAAGCTGCCGGTCGTGTACGTGATCGAGAACAACCAGTACGCCATGGGCACCAGCGTCGAACGTTCGGCTTCGGAGACCGCCTTCCACAAGCGCGGCGTCTCGTTCCGGATTCCGGGCGAGGAAGTCGATGGCATGGACATCGTCGCCGTGCGCGAGGCCGGCGCTCGCGCCACCGAGCATGCGCGCAGCGGCCTGGGCCCGTACATCCTTGAGATGAAGACCTACCGCTATCGTGGCCACTCGATGTCGGATCCAGCCAAGTACCGCACCAAGGAAGAGGTCGACGAGGTCAAGCATACCCGTGATCCGATCGACCACATCAAGGAGCGCCTGGCCAAGGCCGGTGTCACCGAGGACGATCTGAAGGGCATCGACGCCGAGGTGAAGCGCATCGTCGCCGAAGCCGCGGAATTCGCTCGCACCAGCCCCGAGCCGGATCCGTCCGAACTGTACACCGACGTATACCTGGAGGCCGCCCAGTGAGCGTGGACATCCTGATGCCCGCCCTCTCACCCACGATGGAAGAGGGCACTCTGGCCAAATGGCTGGTCAAGGAAGGCGACACCGTCAAGGCCGGCGACGTGATCGCCGAGATCGAAACCGACAAGGCGACGATGGAAGTCGAAGCCGTCGATGAGGGCGTGATTGAGGCTATCCTGGTTCCCGGTGGCACAGAAAACGTCAAGGTCAACACGCTGATCGCGCGGCTGAAAGGCGAAGGCGAGGCGACCTCGGCTGCTCCGGCTACCGCCGTCCAGGCTGCTCTGACCGCCGCTGCCGCGCCTGACGCGGCGACGCCTGTCGCCAACGCCGGCGCCTCGACCTTTGCCGATCCAGAGATCCCGGCCGGCACGCCGATGAGGAAGATCACCGTGCGCGACGCGCTGCGCGACGCCATGGCCGAAGAGATGCGCCGCGATGACCGCGTGTTTCTGATGGGCGAGGAAGTCGCCCAGTATCAGGGCGCCTACAAGGTCAGCCGCGACCTGCTGCAGGAGTTTGGCGCCAAGCGCGTCATCGACACCCCGATCACCGAGCATGGCTTTGCCGGCATGGGCGTCGGCGCGGCGATGGCCGGTCTGAAGCCGATCGTCGAGTTCATGACCTGGAACTTCGCCATGCAGGCGATCGACCACATCATCAACTCGGCCGCCAAGACGCTGTACATGTCGGGCGGCCAGATCAAGTCGTCGATCGTGTTCCGCGGCCCCAACGGCGCGGCCAGCCGCGTCGGCGCCCAGCACAGCCAGGACTACGCGGCCTGGTACGGCAACGTTCCCGGTCTGAAGGTCATCGCGCCCTACGACGCGGCTGACGCCAAGGGCCTGCTGAAGGCCGCCATCCGCGACCCCAACCCGATCGTCTTCCTCGAACACGAGATGATGTACGGCATCGAATTCGACATCCCCGATGTCGAGGACTACGTCGTGCCGATCGGCAAGGCCAAGGTCCGCCGCGAAGGCACGGACGTCACCCTGGTGGCCTATAGCCGCATGGTCGGCTTCTGCCTGAAGGCGGCCGACGAACTGGCCAAGGAAGGTATCTCGGCCGAGGTCGTCGATCTGCGGACCATCCGTCCGATGGACCACGAGACGATCCTGCAGAGCGTGAAAAAGACCAACCGTCTGGTCACGGCCGAGGAAGGCTGGGGTCCGATGGGTGTCGGCGCCGAGATCGTCGCCCGTATCACCGAGCACGGCTTCGACTATCTGGATGCCCCGCCGCTGCGGGTCCACCAGGAGGATGTTCCGCTGCCCTATGCGGCCAATCTGGAAGCCCTCTCTCTGCCGTCGGTCGACAAGATCGTCTCGGCTGCCAAGAAGGTCTGCTACCGCTGATGAAGACGCGGCTCACGTCTGGCGGGATGGCGGCGATCGCTGCATACCTGTTGGATGTGAGCCGTTTCGATTCCGGCCAAGAACAACACCTCGCCCCGGCGCGAGATCGCGCGGACGACGGCCCGGCCGACAACGTCCCGAACGCTTGAGGAAGAAGCTCAATGTCGATCGACATCCTGATGCCCGCCCTGTCGCCCACCATGGAGGAGGGCAC
>JANOSS010000017.1:0-21648 GCA_031415995.1 Caulobacter sp.
CAGCCTCCCGTCGGGTGGCCCTCTTAAGGCCTTACCGGGACCCGGATCTCGCCGTTTCCAGCGTGCTCCGGCGGTCGAAGAGGACGGGCTTTCAGCCAGACACGCCCTTTTGCCTTCAACCACGCCGACGGCGGGCGGGTCCTGCAACGCCAGGATCCCCGGACCGGTCGAGTATCCCCCTCGACCCCAGTCCCGCTCGACCACGCCCCAGGGCCGCAAAGGTCGCTGGCCGCGCGCCCTCCCCATGCCCTGAGGTGAAGACAGTATACGGCGGCGGCTATCTCGGAGGAGTCGGGGCGGCTGGGGCTAGGGATTTCAGCGGCTTAGGTGCGGGAAGCGGGGTGGACAGGTTTCCTTCTCCCCCTGCGGGAGAAGGTGGCAGCCGCAGGCTGACGGATGAGGGGTCGAAAACCCTGTCCGCCGCGACGGGCGCATCGACCGGGTACGGCGCCGCCTGTGCGACCCCTCATCCGGCGCTTCGCGCCACCCCGGATCAAGTCCGGGGCAGGCTCTTCTCCCGTAAGGGGAGAAGGGAGGCGACGATCCATCTACCCGCGACGCCCCGCGTCCCGCTATCCTGCCGGGGTTGAGTCGGAGACCCCATGACCCCCGCGCAGTTCATCAAGAAATGGAGCGACAGCCGCCTGCGAGAGCGGCAGGGGTCGCAGGAACATTTCATCGACCTGTGCCGGATGCTGGGCCTGCCCACCCCCGCCGAGGACGACCCGCTGGGCGAACGCTATTGCTTCGAGCGCGGCGCGACCAAGACCGGCGGCGGCGACGGCTGGGCCGATGTCTGGCGCAAGGGCTGTTTCGGCTGGGAATACAAGGGCAAGCACAAGAACCTCGACGCGGCCCTGCGCCAGCTTCAGGCCTATGCGCTGGACCTGCAAAACCCGCCCTATCTGATCGTCTCCGACATGGAGCGGATCATCGTCCACACCAACTGGACCAACACCATCAGTCGCAAGATCGAGTTCACGCTCGATGACCTGCACGAGCCCGAAAAGCTGGCCGTGCTGCGACTGGTGTTCGAGGGCTCCGAAAGCCTCAAGCCCAGGATCAGCCCCCAGGAACTGACCGCCAAGGTCGCCCAGCGGTTCGGCGATCTGGGTCGGCGCCTGCAGGAGCGCGGCCATGACCCGCGCGAAGTGGCCCACTTCCTCAATCGCCTGGTCTTCTGCATGTTCGCCGAAGACGCCAAGTTGCTGCCCGAGGGCCTGTTCACCCGCATGACGCGGTCGATGCAACTGCGCCCGCCGGCCGAAGCGGCGGCCCAGTTCGACGCCCTGTTCGCGATGATGCGCATCGGCGGCCTGTTCGGCGCCGACGTGATCCGCTGGTTCAATGGCGGGCTGTTCGACGACAAGCCGGCCCTGCCGCTGGAACGGCCCGACATCAAGCTGATCTGCGACACCGCCGCCGAACATGACTGGTCGGAACTGGACCCGTCGGTGTTTGGCAACATGTTCGAGGAGGCGCTGAAGGCCACCCGTGAGCGGGCCGCCCTGGGCGCCCACTACACCGACCGCGCCAAGATCCTGAAGATCATCGACCCGGTGATCACCTGGCCGCTGATGGCGCAGTGGGACGCGGCCCTGGCCGAGATCGCCGCCGCCATGGAGGCCCGCGCCGCCACCGAGGTCGAGCGCAAGGCGGTGCTGGAAGCCGCCGCCGAGGCCATGCGCCAGGACCCCGACAAGGCCAAGGCCGGCGAGGCGGGCCGCCGCAAGGCCCTGACCGCCATCGCCAAACGGGCCGACGCCGCCCTGGGCCTGGCCAAGGATCAGCTGGAGGCGTTTCTGAGCCGTCTGGCCGCCTATCGCGTGCTCGACCCGGCCTGCGGCAGCGGCAATTTCCTGTATGTGGCCCTGCACGCCCTCAAGGACATCGAGCGCCGCGCCCTGGTCGACGCCGCCCGCCTGGGCCTCGAGGTTCCGGCCCCGCGCGTCGGCCTGCAATCGGTGCGCGGCATCGAGATCGAGGACTATGCCGCCGAGCTGGCCCGCGTCACCCTGTGGATCGGCGACCTGCAATGGAACGCCAGGAACAACTATACCGGCCTGGCCGAGCCGATCCTGTCGTCGCTGGACCAGATCGAGTGCCGGGACGCGTTGCTGAACGCGGATGGGACCGAGGCGGTTTGGCCGGAGGTCGATGTGATCGTGGGGAACCCGCCGTTTTTGGGGAGCCGAAAGCTCCGGGAGGATCTTGGCGATGACTACGTCGAGCAACTCTACAAGACGTACAAAGGTGCCGTTCCGGCCGGCGCGGATTTCGTCGTCTACTGGGTGGAAAAGGCGGTTGATCTCACGCTTTCCGGTGTCGTTGGTGCCTTCGGATTGGTCACCACGAAGTCGGTTGCTAAGGGCGTTAGCCGGCACCCGCTGGACCGGCTGACTGCCGGCGATGGAAAAATCTACAACGCGTGGACTAATGAGCCCTGGGCCCTTGCTGGGGCAGCCGTTCGCGTCGGGATGATCTGTGGTTCTAGGCGATCCTTCGAGGGCCCGGTTGAACTGAATGGCAAACCAGTCGCTTGCATCAATCCAGACCTCACTAGCGGACTCGACACGACTAAGGCCAACCCGCTGACGGAGAATGCTGAGATAACCGGCCAAGGGATGAAGTTGACCGGTCCGTTCGACATATTCGGAAAGGAGGCTAGAGACCTGCTCCAAAGGCCGCAAAATCCGAACGGGAGGCCAAACTCGGACGTCGTGCGACGTTTCTACGATATTGATGACATTACAGGCCGCGACAGTGATCGCTGGGTAGTCGACTTCGGCATCGGGTGCCCAGAGGAAAAGGCTGTCTTATTCGAGGGGCCGTTCAAGATTGTTACCGACCGCGTTCTTCCATTCAGGATGGACCCTGAGCAGACCCGGAGTAGCGAAGAAAAATTGAAGTCTCGCTATTGGGAGGCCCAGCGACCTCGGCCTGAGCTCAGAAAGCGGCTCGCGGGGCTACCCCGCTTTATCGTTACGCCAGAAAGTTCAGAATATAGGCTGTTCAAGTTCGCGCCGGTCGGCGTCTTGATCCAAGGAAGTCTTTTCGCTTTCGGAAAGGATGACGACACATTCTTCGGAATTCTTTCGTCTTCAATTCATGAAGTTTGGGCTACCGCTCAAGGCAATCGGCTGGGGGTTGGAAACCAACGTCGATATAATATCGGCGTGGCATATGAGACCTTCCCCTTCCCGGAAGGCCTGACGCCCAACATCCCGGCCGCCGACTATGCCGCCGACCCGCGCGCCATCGCCATCGGCGCGGCGGCGGCCGACCTGAACGCCAAGCGCGAGGCTTGGCTCAATCCGGCCGATCTGGTCCGGATCGAGCCCGAGGTCGTGCCCGGCTATCCCGACCGTATCCTGCCGGTCAGCCCCGAGGCGGCGGTCGAGCTGAAAAAGCGCACCCTGACCAACCTCTACAACCAGCGTCCGGCCTGGCTGGACATGGCCCACAAGCGTTTGGACGCCGCCGTGGCCGCCGCCTATGGCTGGCCAGGCGACCTGTCGGACGACGAGGTTCTGGAGCGTCTGTTTGGGCTCAATCAGGAACGGGCGGCGGCGGGGCGGTAGGTCGTCCTGATCCTTCTCCCCCTGCGGGAGAAGGTGTCAGCCGCAGGCTGACGGATGAGGGGTCGCGCAGGCCCTGCCGGACAGGGTTTTCAACCCCTCATCCGTCTCGCTGACGCGAGCCACCTTCTCCCGCAAGGGGAGAAGGGAAGGGCCCTTGTGCAAGGGGAGACGGGGAGGCCGCGCAGGCGTTGAGGATCTGGGTCAGAACCGCGTCGGGGAAGGCCTGGATGGCGGTGTTGCCAAACCTCAGCACGCGAAAGCCCTGGCCGCGAAGCCACGCGTCGCGCGCCGCGTCCGTGGGGCTGTCTTGATGATGGGGACCGGCGGCCTCAACGTTCAGCCGATGGCGAAGGCAGACGAAATCGGCGACGTAGCGGCCCAACGGGACCTGACGGCGAAACTTCAGCCCGTCCAGGCGCCGATCGCGCAGCAGTCGCCACAGCAGACGCTCGGTCGCGGGCGGCCTCCGGCGCAAGCGTCGGGCAAAGGCGAGCTTTTGGTCGCGATCAACCATGATGAGAACATTATGGCAACATTTCCACCCTGTAAACCCTTCTCCCCTTGCGGGAGAAGGTGTCGGCGCAGCCGACGGATGAGGGGTCGCGCGGACGGATCAGGTGCAACCCCTCATCCGTCTCGCTGACGCGAGCCACCTTCTCCCGCAAGGGGAGAAGGGGCGGGCGCCCCCCTAGTCCCGATCGTGACTGTGCGACTCCGTGCTCGTCGCCTCCACGCTCAGCGCTTCGCCATCCCCGCTCTGGAACCAGAACGGCGGGCGCGCCGGCTTGCCGGCCTCGTTCATCTTGCCGTCGAACACCCGGCCGTTGGCGATGGTGTAGGCGATGCTGGTGGTGTTGCGGATGTCGCTCAGGGGGTTGGCGTCCAGCACCATCAGGTCAGCCAGCTTGCCGGGCTCCAGCGAGCCGAGGTCCTTGTCCAGGCCCAGGGCGCGGGCCCCGTTGAGGCTGCCGGCCCGCAGGGCTTCCAGCGGGGTCATGCCGCCCTGGACGAAGCTCCACATCTCCCAGTGGGCCCCCAGGCCCTCGCGCTGGCCGTGGGCCCCGATCTGCACCGAGACGCCCAGTCGGTTGAGGCGGGTGGCCTCGCGGGCCACGGCGATGTGGTTGAGCTCGTTGTCGGGGGTCAGGACCGGGCGGCGGGCCCGGTTGTCGAGCAGGCGGCGGGGCACATATTGCTGCAGGCGCGGATCGTCCCAGACCTTGGTGGCCTGGTACCAGTAGTTGTCGCCGGCATTGCCGCCGAAGGCCACCACCAGGGTCGGGGTATAGGCCACCCTGGTCTGCGGCCACAGCTGCAGCACATCCGCATACAGACGGTCGAGCGGGATCGAGTGCTCGATGGTGGTGTGGCCGTCGATGATCATCGACATGTTGGCCTGATACAGCGAGCCGCCCTCGGGCACGACCATCAGGCCCAGCTGGTTGGCGGCCTCGATGATCTGCTGGCGCTGGTCGCGGCGGGGCTGGTTGTAGCTTTTGACGCTCCAGGCCCCGACCGCCTTCATGCGGCGCAGGTTGGAGAGGGCGTCATCCAGGCTGTCGACCTTGGCGGTGAAGGGGGTGGTGGCGCCGTAGAGGATCGCGCCGGTCGAGAAGATTCGTGGGCCGACGACCTGACCGGCCTTCTGCAGCTCGGCATGGGCGAAGATCTCGGAGGTGTCGTTGGACGGATCGTGGATGGTGGTGACGCCGAAGGCCAGGGCGGCATGGTTGACCCAGCTGCGCTGCGGGATGATCTCGTCCGAGCCCATCGCGCCATGCCAGTGGGCGTCGATCAGGCCCGGGGTGATGGTCTTGCCGGTCAGGTCCATGACCTTGGCGTCGGCCGGGATCGTGACCGAGGCCCGCGGGCCGATGGCGACGATGCGATTGCCGTCCAGCACCACGACGCCGTCCTCGATGACCTCGTCGCCCTTCAGGGTGATCAGCCGAGCGCCGGTCAGGGCCAGCTTGCCGGCCGGTTTGAAGGCGGCCTGCTTGAAGCCCAGGTCGATGCCGGTCTCGGCGGGCTTGGGCAGCTGGGCGGGGGCGCCGTCGACGAAGCTGAAACTGTCCTTGAGGCTGCGGCTGTAGAGCTGCGGACCCAGGGCCCAGCTCAGGGTGGCGCTGTCGCCCGACCAGTGGATCCAGTCGCCGGCGTCGCGGGTGACGCGGGTCTGGGGCAGGGCCTTGCCGTCGGTGGCCACGCTGACGGCGCGGCCGGTGCGGGTGAAGGGCGCGACATAGGCATTGAAGCGCTCGGTCCAGGCGATCCAGGCCTCGTCCGGCGAGACGGCGAACTCCGAGGCGAATTCCGAGGTCAGGTGGGTGCGCGGCTCATGGCCGTTCAGATCGACCGATTTGAGGGCGGCCAGCTTGTCCTGGCGGCCGCTGAAATAGACCCGGTCATTGGCGGCGCCGAACTGCGGCATGGCGCCCTTGTCGCTGATCAGGCTGGCCTCGCCGCCGGCGGTCGGCACGCGATAGAGGCCCGGATCGCGGGTCCACAGGGTGCTGAGCAGCACCCCGTCGGTCGAGGCGCGATAGACGATGGTCTTGCCGTCGGGCGAGAACACCGGCTCGACGAAGCGGCCGGGGTTCCTGTTGACCTTGCGGCCCTCGCCGCCGGTCGCCGGGATCACCCGGATCGAGCCCAGGTCCTCGTCGTTCCAGGTGGTGTAGACGATGGATTTTCCGTCGCGCGACCAGGCCGGATAGAGCTCGAAGTGGTCGGTTTGTTTGGTCAGGCGGCGCGGCGCCCCGCCGGGCAGGTCGCGGATCCACAGATGGCCCAGGGCCTCGAACACCACCGTCTTGCCGTTGGGCGCGGTGCGGGCCCAGCGGATCATCTTCACGTCAAAGCTGTCGGGGGCGACAACGACGGGGAAGCGCACGGCCTCGCGGGCCTTGCGGCTGTCGGCGACGTGGAAGGGGATGTCGCTGACGGCCTTGCTGGCCAGGTCGACCTTGCGGATCTTGCCGCCGGCCCACAACACGATCGCCTTGCCGTCGGGCGTCCAGCTGATGGCCGGATAGACCCCGTGGATGGCCCAGGTCTCCTGCATGTCGCGGTCGAGCTGGTCATAGACCTTGGTCTCGCGACCCGAGGCGATGTCCATCACGTACAGGGTCGACTGGAAGCGCACCCGGCGGATGAAGGCCAGCGACTTGCCGTCCGGCGAGGGGGTGGGGCGGATCGCGCCGCCGGGCCCGCCGAGGAACTTCTTCACCTCGCCGGTGTCGCGGTCGAGGCGCTGGATGGCGTAGATCTCGGTATTGGGGTCCTTGCTGTATTCGAACACCCCGCCCTCGGTGACGTCGTCGCTGAAATAGAGATAGCGGCCGTCGGGCGAGAAGGCCGGCTCGCCACTGTCCTTCTGCTGGGTGCGGCGCTCGGTCAGCTGCACGCCGTTGCCGCCCGAGCGGTGATAGAGCCACATCTCGCCGGCCCCCAGCGAGCGGCTGGAGGTGAAGTGCTTGCGCCCGACGATGTACTGGCCGTCCGGGGTCCAGTCGGGCTGGGACAGCAGGCGGAAGCTCTCGCTGGACACCGCCTTGGGATTTCCGCCGTCGCGGTCCATGACCCACAGATTGTCGCCGCCGCCGCGGTCGGAGGTGAAGGCGATCTGCTTGCCGTCGGGGGAATATTTGGGCTGCATGTCCCACGAAATGCCGCTGGCGATGGCCCTGGCCTCACCGCCGGCGATGGGCAGGACATAGAGGTCGCCCATCAGGTCGAAGACGACCTCCTGGCCATCGGGACTGACGTCCAGCGACATCCAGGTGCCTTCGGTGACATCGAGCTTGAGGTCGCGGCTGTAGCCGGTCGGCGGATTGCGCACGTCCCACTTGGGCCCTTCCGGCTTGGCGTCGGGCTTGGCGGCCGCTTCGGGCGCGGGGGAGGGCGTCTGGGCCAGGGCCGGGGCAACCAGAAGCAGCAAGGCCGCCGTGGCCAGCAGTGCGCGTTTCATCCCGTGATTCTCCCCTTGGACCGGGGGAGCTTAGCGAAGCCCCGACCAAAGAAAACGCCCCCCGGTTTCCCGAGGGGCGCTGACTTCGTTTTGCTCCTCCCCCAGCGAGGGAGCAGCTTGGCGCCTAGGCCATGGCCTTCTTGAGGTTCTCGTCGATCTTGTCGAGGAAGCCTTCGGTGGTCAGCCACGACTGCTTGTCACCGACCAGCAGGGCCAGATCCTTGGTCATGAAGCCGCTTTCGACGGTGTCGACGCAGACCTTTTCAAGGGTCAGGGCGAAGGCGGCCAGTTCGGCGTTATCGTCCAGCTTGGCGCGGTGGGCCAGGCCACGCGTCCAGGCGAAGATCGAGGCGATCGAGTTGGTCGAGGTGCTCTGGCCCTTCTGGTGCTGGCGATAGTGACGGGTGACGGTGCCGTGGGCGGCTTCGGCTTCCACCGTCTTGCCGTCCGGGGTCATCAGCACCGAGGTCATCAGGCCCAGTGAGCCGAAGCCCTGGGCCACGATGTCGGACTGCACGTCGCCGTCATAGTTCTTGCAGGCCCAGACATAGCCGCCCGACCACTTGAGGGCCGAGGCCACCATGTCGTCGATCAGGCGATGCTCGTAATGGATGCCGGCGGCCTTGAACTGGTCGGCATATTCGGCGTCGAAGATCTCCTGGAAGATGTCCTTGAAGCGACCGTCATAGTATTTGAGGATGGTGTTCTTGGTCGACAGATACACCGGATAGCCACGGCCCAGGCCGTAGGCGAACGAGGCGTGGGCGAAGTCGCGGATCGACGCGTCGAGATTGTACATGCCCATGGCCACGCCGGCGCCGGGGGCCTGATACACTTCGTGCTCGATGACCGTGCCGTCCTCGCCGACGAACTTCATCGTCAACAGGCCCTTGCCCGGGAACAGGAAGTCGGTGGCCTTGTACTGGTCGCCGAACGCGTGGCGGCCGACGATGATCGGCTGGGTCCAGCCGGGCACCAGGCGCGGCACGTTCTGGCAGATGATCGGTTCGCGGAAGATCACGCCGCCCAGGATGTTGCGGATCGTGCCGTTGGGCGACTTCCACATCTTCTTGAGCTTGAACTCCTCGACGCGTTGTTCGTCGGGGGTGATGGTGGCGCACTTTACGGCGACGCCGTGCTTCTTGGTAGCTTCGGCGGCGTCGATCGTCACCTGGTCGTTGGTGGCGTCGCGGTTTTCGACCGACAGATCATAATAGTCCAGTTCCAGGTCCAGATACGGGAAGATCAGCTTATCCTTGATAAGCTTCCAGATGATCCGGGTCATTTCGTCGCCGTCCATGTCGACGACGGGATTGGCGACTTTGATCTTGGCCATTGCGGGGTCTTTCCTCCGGCGGTAGCGCGCCTGTGGCGATCTGGCGCACAGGGCCAGGTCGCGGGCGCGGACGGGCTGGCTATAGACTGTTGCGCGGCAAGGGAAAAGCCGAACGGTGGAATGGCGTATCTTCAGGGGCTGTTAGGAGACACTGGCCTTTATGCATAACGTTGATTTTCTGGCGGTGATCGGTAGGGACTGACCGGGCGTGCGCAGCCTTCTGCCCAATTCGGAAATGACCTCGCCCCTGGCGCGGCGCCTGCTGGCGATCGTCGCGGTGCTGTCGATCGCCGTCACCGGCGTGGCGACCGCTGTCGCCTTTGTGTTTGTGCAGAACAGCGCTGCCGATACCCAGATGCGGCACCTGGCCGAATATGTCGGCGAGCGGGTGAAGACCGAGGACCGGCTGTTTTCCAATCTCGTCAAGGTTCACCAGGCCGCCAGCCTTGCCCTGACCCAGCGCCTGGCAAACCGCGACGCCTCCGAGGCCAAGACCGAGTTTGACACCCTGTTTCCGACTTTTGGCGACGGCACCCGACGCACGGCGCCGAGTCTTTATGACGGCGGCCGGAGGGGACCTCATTTCGTCTATGGCATCGGCGGCTTTCTGAAGGCGGCCGACCAGATGGATGTCGGCGAAAAGGCCATGTTTGTCTCGGCCCTGGAGGTGGTGGCCAATACTGGCGAGAGCCAAATGGGCCAGTACGACAACTTCTATTTCCTGACGCCGCAAACGCGGATGGTGATGTTCGGCCCCAAGCGGCCCGACAAGCTGATCTACTATCGCCAGGATGCGCCGCCGACCCTGGACATTGCCGGGGAGGAGATGACCCAGATTACCCTGCCGGCCAACAATCCTGACCGGACCATGAAGTGCACCAAGCTTCGCCGCCTGATCTCTGATCCCCGTGGCCGAGGCTTGAACGCGGCCTGCGTGACTCCGTTCTATTTCAACGACCGGTTCATGGGGGCCTGGGGCACCAGCCTGTCCCTGGATTCCTATCTGCTGCGCGCCGTCGGCGACGCCCTGCCGGGCGGGACCAATATGATCGTCTCCAATGACGGTGAACTGATCGCCGCGCCCGGCCTGGCGCGCAACGGCGTGGTTGAGATTGCGCACCTGCGCGAGTTTGAGGCTCAGCAACACATCAGCGACGTGATGCGCCTGATTCGGGGAACGGGCCGCGATATCGGCGCGATCCGCGACGTGCGCAGCGACAGAGTGATCGCCTATGGGCGACTGAAGGAGCCCAACTGGTGGTTCCTGATGACCTTTCCGTCCAATGACGTGGTGCTGGCTTCGATCCGGACCGCATCGTGGGTGCTGCTGTTTGGCGTGCTGGGCGTGATGCTCCAGGTGATGCTGCTCTATCGGGTGATCAGCCGCGAACTGGCCTGGCCGCTCAATGTCCTGTCCCAGGCCGAGCGCGGAGGCGATCATCAGCAAGCCCTTGGCGTCGAGGCCCGCCAGGATGAAATCGGCGACCTGGCGCGCACCCTGCGGCAGCAGCGCGAGGGTAATGAAGAGCTGCTGCGGAGTCTTGAGGAGCGGGTGGCCGAGCGGACGGCCGAGCTGGAGCGCGCCAACCGGGCCAAGTCCGTCTTCCTGGCCAATATGAGCCATGAACTGCGGACGCCGCTGAATGGCGTTATCGCCATCGGTGACCGCCTGGTCGACGAGGAAAATCCCCAGGTCCGTCGCGCGCTGGCCGAACTGGTCACCTCATCGGGCCGACTGCTGGAACAGGTGCTGGGCGACATTCTGGATGTCTCGAAGATCGAGGCCGGCCAGTTCCATCTCAACCCTGCGCCCTTCGACCTGGAGCGCCTGGTGCGCGGCATGGCCGAACTGCACGCCGCCGTCGCCCAGGCCAAGGGTCTGGACTTTTCCTGGTCGATCGCGCCGGACGCGGCTGGCGGCTATCTGGGCGATTCCGGTCGGATCAGTCAGATCCTCTCCAACCTGCTGGCCAATGCGGTCAAGTTTACGGCGCAGGGCTCCATCGTCCTGACGGTCGAGCGCCGGGATGAGCGACTGGTCTTCACCGTGGCCGACACCGGGGTGGGCTTCGATGACACGGTGCGCGAGCGGCTGTTCAAGCGCTTCGTCCAGGCCGACCAGTCGATCACCCGCCAGTTCGGCGGCACGGGGCTGGGGTTGTCGATCTCGGCCGCCCTGGCCGAGATGATGGGTGGGAGCATCGACGCGCGGGCGGTGGTCGGATCGGGCGCCACCTTCTCGGTTGAATTGCCCCTTCCGCCTTGCGAGGGCGAGGCGCTGGACGCGCGTCGGGAGCGCCGGGACGAGATTTCGCTGCAGGGCCTCACCGTGCTGGTCGCCGAGGACCATCCGACCAACCGCAAGGTCGTCGAGGTGGTGCTGGAACCGTTTGCCGTCGATCTGACCATGGTCGAGGACGGCGCGGCGGCCCTGGCAGCGGCCAGGAACCAGACCTTCGACGCCATCTTGATGGACATGCAGATGCCGGTCATGGACGGCCTCACCGCCACCCGCGCGATCCGGGCGCATGAAGTGGCGCAGGGCCTGCCGCCGGTGCTGATCATCATGCTGACCGCCAACGCCATGGAGGAGCACATCGCCTCGGCCAAGGCGGCAGGCGCGGACCTCCACCTGGCCAAGCCGCTGCATCCAGCCTTGCTGCTGGAAGCCCTGGCCGGCGTGCGGGCGGGCGCCGCAGCCGAGACGGTCAGCGCGGCGGGGTAGGGGGTCTGCTGCCGTCCGCTCAGCGACGGTGGAACCGGGATGGCCTGCGGCCCCTTGTGGAGGTCCTGAACTGATCGGACCCCGCTGGACGCCCCCATCACCACGCTGCAGGTCAGCAATGCGCCATCTCTGAGGCCGGGGATCTTTTTTCGATTGCCCCTCTTGAATGGGCTTTGCGACTGCATAGTTTCTATCGGCGGGCCGGGCCCCTCTGACGAATGAATGCAAGCATTCGTGATGTCGGACCGCATCGGGTGTTCTCGATGTCTGGGTCCGGTGTCCCTTCTCCCCCCCCCCTCGGTCCGGGTCCAGCGTTGAGAACACCCCTCCAGTCTGGAAAGGGAATGCCTTATGCCGCTCCTGATGTGCCCCAACTGCGATGGCTCGATGCAGGCGGTGAATCGCGCCGGCGTCGAGTTCGACATGTGCCCCAAGTGTCGGGGCGTGTGGCTGGATCGCGGCGAGCTTGAAAAGCTGATGGCCCTGGAGCGCGAGGACGCCGCTGGTCAGGCTGCGCCGCCGCCGCGCCAGCAGGCGCCGTATCAGGCTCCGCCGTCGCCGCAGCAGCACTATGCTCCGCCGCCGCGCCATGAAGAGCCCCGTCGCTACAAGGATGACGATGATCGTCATCGCTATGGCCAACAGGGCCACTACAAGAAAAAGAAGGGTTTTGATCTCTTCGACATCTTCGACTGACGAAAGAGCGATGAACCACGTCAAGACCTACATGCTGCTGGCGGGCCTTACGGCCCTGTTCATGGCGGCGGGCTTCCTGCTGGGCGGTGCCGTAGGCATGCTGATCGCCCTGGTCTTTGCCGTCGGCCTGAACGCCTTCTCCTACTGGAACGCCGACAAGATCGTGCTGAAGACCTATGGCGCGGTCGCGGTGGATGAGAGCCATCCCGACCGTCGGATCCGCGACTATGCGATCGACGTTCACGCCATGGCTGAGCGGGCCGGTCTGCCGCGTCCGCGCGTCTGCGTGATGGAGAACGACCAGCCCAACGCCTTCGCCACGGGGCGTGATCCCGAGCATGCCGCCGTGGCCGCCACGACAGGCCTGCTGGCCATGCTGGACCGCGACGAGATCGCCGGCGTCATGGCCCACGAACTGGCCCATGTGAAGAACCGCGACACCCTGACCATGACGGTGACGGCGACCATCGCCGGCGCCATCTCGGCCCTGGCCAATTTTGGCCTGTTGTTCGGCGGTTCACGCGACGGAGACCGTCCCGGCGGCATGATCGGCGCGATCGCCGTGGCCATCCTGGCGCCGATCGCCGCCATGCTGGTGCAGATGGCCATCAGCCGCTCGCGCGAATACGAGGCTGATCGCGTGGGCGCCCAGATCGGCGGCGACCCCGCCGCCCTGGCTCGTGCGCTGCAGAAGATCGAGGCCTATGCCCGCGGCGGCGCGGTGAACCACGTGGCCGAGCGCAATCCGGCCACGGCCCACATGTTCATCATCAACCCGCTGAACGGCAGCGGGGCCGACAACCTGTTCTCGACCCACCCGGCCACCGACAATCGCGTCGAGGCGTTGCTGGCCCTGGGCGTGGAGCAGGGGACGCGTCCCCGGCGGGTGGGCACGGCCGTGCCGGTCAGCCGCCCGCGCCGGACGGGGCCCTGGGGCTAAGGCGCTTCGACCGGCAGCACCGGATTATATTCCCAGCCCCAGGGCACGCCGACCTCGCCCAGGGCCGCCTTGACCAGCGGCGGGAAGATCCGCGCGCCGACCCCGCTGTTGGTCAGCAGCACCACGCAGCGCTGACCCTTTTCGACACAGACCATGTGGTTGTCGGTGATGTCGTTGTGGCCACCCTTGTAGAAGGCGTGGCCCTGCGGACCGTCGAACACCACCACGCCCAGCCCCGCCGAGAGGCCGATCTTCGCGTTGGCGGGATTGTCCTCGATCCTGAAGGGCGGGAACTGATGGGCGCTGACGATCGCAAAGCTGGCCTTGCTCAGTTCGGCGCGCGCCCTGGCCGTCAGCCCCTCGCCGCTGACCATGGCGGCGGCCAGCTTGCCAAGATCGCTGATCGAGGCGTCCAGCGAGCCGGCGGCCTTGACGCTGCTGCGGTCGTCATGGGCGTCCCACTTGCCATCGCCGTGATAGCCGTCGGCCAGGTTGTCCTTGAAGTCATCGCGCCAGACCATGCTTGAGCGGCTCATGCCCAGCGGCGCAAACACCCGCCGGTTCATCTCGTTGCCGACCTTCACGCCCAGGCCCTCCTCGATCACGAACTGCAGCAGGTTGATGCCTTCGCCAGAATAGGCGTAGCGGCTGCCGGGCTCGAGATTGAAGCGCAGCTTGTTCTCGGGATCATAGAAACGCTGGTCGGCCAGGCCCGAGCTGTGGGTCAGCAGGCGGCGGGCTGTGATGGTCTTCCAGCGATCGTCGACGCCCAGGTCAGCATAGCGGGGATAGTCGGGCAGGAGCTTTGGCAGATAGGCCCGGATCGGCGTGTCCAGGTCGATCCTGCCCTCGTCGACCAGCATCAGCACGTAGTAGGCGAAGGCCGCCTTGGTGATCGAGGCGGCGTACATGATGGTGTCTTGTGTCAGGGGCAGCTGCTTCTCGACATTGCGAAAGCCCTGGGCGCTGACATGGACCACCCGGCCGTTTTCGATCACGGCGAGGGCCAGGCCCGGGATCTTGCCGGCCTTCATCAATTGGGCGGCTTGGGCGTCCAGTGCCTTGTAGTCGGATGCGGCCAGGGCCGGGGCCGAGAGGACCATGGCCGCCACCAGACCAAGAATGCCGTTGCGCATCATGCGTCTCTCCTCAAGGATCGGAGGACAGTCCCCGGGGTTTATGCCGCCGTCAATGCAACCTTCGCGTCGATCTCTGCTGGTCTCAGGTCTGGCGCTGTCGGCGGCCGGCTGCGCGACGCGGCCCAGCCTGTTGGTGTCCGACGAAACCTGGCCGGAACTGGAGCCTCTCGGGGTGACGGCAGGGCGTGAGGGGCTGAGCCTGCGGCTCGCCTCAAAGGGCTGCACGGTCAAGGCGGATATCGTGTTTCGGGTTGATCGCGTCGCCGGCGGGACGGTGCTGGCATTCGCGCGACGGCGGGTCGAGACCTGCCGGTCTGGCGAGGCCGGGACGGTCGATCTGGCGTTCAGCTATGAAGCGTTGGGCTTGAGGCGCGGGGAGCGGTTCAAGGTGGCTAACCCTTCGCGCTGAACCGCTCGACCATCCAGTCCATCACGCGGGCCGGGCGCCGGGCCGCGATGTCGATCAGCACCCAGTCGGTGCGGCTCTGGGCGCACATCTCGCCGTCGGGGCCGTCGATGCGAACATAGCGCTCGAAGCGCGGACCCTTCAGCTCGCCGACCCAGGTATAGCCCGTGGCGATCTCGTCCTGGCGCAGTTCCCGGCGATAGTCGATCTCGTGGCGGCGCGCCACCCAGCTCCACGGCGCGCGCTCTTCGGGCGAGGTCCTGGCGGCCCAATGGGCGATGGCCAGGTCCTGGGCCCAGGCCAGATAGACCACGTTGTTGACGTGCTGGTTGGCGTCGATGTCCGACGCCGTGGGCGTGAAGCTCATCGAGAAGGCGTTGGAGGTGGGCTGAAAAACCCGGCTCACGCGCGGCCCCCGAAAGTGTCAGCGGTTTCGGGGTTGGAGCGCGCGTTCTCAAAGGCGGTTGAGCCCCCCACGGGCGGCGAACCGCTTTGCACTTCGCCTGGGGGGCTCAAACCGCGATGAGGCCCTGCTCGGTCATCAGCGTCTTCAGTTCGCCCGACTGGAACATCTCGCGGACGATGTCGCTGCCGCCGATGAATTCGCCCTTTACGTAGAGCTGGGGAATGGTGGGCCAGTCGGTGTAGGCCTTGACGCCCTGGCGCAGGTCATCGTCCTGCAGCACATCGACGCCGATGAATTCGACGCCCAGGTGATCGAGGATCTGGACGCTGACTGCCGAGAAACCGCAGCGCGGCTGGTCGGGAACGCCCTTCATGAACAGCACCACGGCGTGGTCGGCCACGGTCTTGGCGATGAAGTCGAGGGCGGGGGTGGAGGCGGCGTCGGTCATGGCGGGCAGATCCTTGCAAGTCCCTTCAGCTAGGCGCCGCGTGTCCCTGGGTCAAGAGCCGGCGCTATCGCCGGCCGGCGGCGCGGTCGCGTTCCTGGGCCGAAAAGCGCGCCATTTCGATCTGGGCGCAGACCCCGTTGGGCAGGTCGCGCTCGACCACGGCGGCCAGGCGTTCGACCTCGGCCTGGGTGTCGGCGGTGATCTGCACCGTGGCCAGCGAGGGTTCGGTCAGGGCGTAGCCCAGGCAGATATCCTCGGCGCTCCAGCCCTGGGTGCCCGTCAAGAACTCATAGCCGCCGACATCGGCCAGGGGATCGCTGCGACGCCGCCACAGCGAGGGCTTCTGGAACAGCGGTTTGCTGTTGATCTCGCGCAGGGCCTGGGGCCAGAAGTCTTCACCGATCACGGCCAGGTTCTGGCTGACGGCGGCGCGGACGCGATTGCGCTCGGCCCAGCCCGACGACAGGTTGAACGACGACGACAGGGCGGTGACCAGGCCGTAGTTGGTCAGCGCCGGATCCACGTCGCCCCGGCTGGCCACACCCAGGCCCCGGATGGCTCGTCCCTCGTGCAGGGTGCGAAGCACAGCGCCGCCGGTGGCCGGCAGGTCAGGCCCCAGAGGATCGTTGAGCAGCACCAGGTCCAGATAGTCCAGGCCAAGGTCATCGAAGGCTGCGGCCATCATCGTTTCGACAACCGCAGCGGTGAACTGCCCGGCTTCTTCGCGTACGCGCCAGGTCAGGAACAGCAGTCGCCGCTCGACCGACGCGAAGGCTTCGGCCGCGCCCTGCAGCAAGGTCGGCGAAGCGCCGTCGATCTGGAAGCTGTTGATCCCGTTCTCGATGGCCGTGAAGATCAGGGCTCGCCACTCGCTGGCGCGCAGGCGCGACTGGTCGGACAGGCGAAGGGTGACCGCCGAAACCGTCATGCCCGAATTGCCGAACGGTCGGTAGCGCATCGCTAGTCGGCCGGGTCTGTGGGCGGTGCCGCCGTTTCGAGCGCCAGGGCGTGCAAGGTCCCACCCAGCACATCGGCCAGGGCGCGATTGACCATCTGGTGCTGCTTGACCCGGTTCAGGCCCCGGAAAGCCGGCGACACGATGCGGGCCTTGTAGTGGTCGCCGTCGCCAGCCAGATCGGTCAGCACGATCTCGGCGTCGGGGAAGGCGGCGTGCAGGCGGCCCTCAAGGTCGGCGGGAGACATGGGCACGGGAGGAAAACTCCAATCCTTGAGGGGGTTGTATGCCCCGGAAGTCTTAAGAACGGGCGTACGGCAGATGATGGGGCGGCTTATGGCCACAGGCAGGGTTAAGGTGATTTAACTCCCGCTGGAAGCCGTCTGCAGGCATACGGGCGGCATGATTCTGGTTCTCGCTCCTCGCCTCCGCCTTCTGGCCCTGATTTTCGCCCTGGGTGCCGCTGCCCCGGCCTTCGCCGCGACGCCGGGCGCCAAGGCGCTGGACGATGTCCGCATCCTGTCGGACGACGCCATGCAGGGCCGCGCGCCGGGCACGCCGGGCTCGGCTCTCGCGCGGGCGCACATTCTCAAGCGCTTTGGCGAGATCGGCCTGTCGCCCATCGGCGCCAGCTTCGAGCAGCCGTTCAGCTTCACCCGGCGCGACGGAACCCGGGTAAACGCCATCAATCTGGTGGCCCGCATTCCAGGAACGGACCAGGGAAGTGCGGGGGCAGGCGGCAAGGCCATCGTGGTCTCGGCCCATTACGACCATCTGGGCGTGCGGGACGGCGAGATCTTCAACGGGGCCGACGACAACGCCTCGGGCGTGGCCGGCCTGCTGGCCGTCGCCGAGGCCTTCAAGGCCGGCCCGCCCAGGCACGATGTGATCCTGGCGGTGGTCGACGCCGAAGAGGGCGGCCTGCGCGGGGCCTACGCCTTCGTCGCCAATCCGCCCGTGCCGCTGTCGATGATCGCCCTGAACATCAATTTCGACATGCTGAGCAAGAACCCGAAGAACGAGCTCTATGTCAGCGGCGCCTCGCCCTTCCCCGCCCTGAAGCCGATCCTGGAGAAGGTGGCGGCGACCGCGCCGGTCAGGCTGAAGCTGGGGCACGACACCGACGCCGACGGCAAGCAGAACAACTGGACCAGCCAGTCGGACCACTACGCCTTCGCCAAAAAGGGCGTGCCGTGGCTCTATTTCGGGGTCGAGGATCATCCCGAGTATCACAAGAGCACGGACGATTTCGCCACGATCCCGCAGGACTTCTTCAAGCGCTCGGTCGCCACCGTGGTCGCGGCTAGTCTGGCGCTGGAGCGAGACCTCGACACCCTTCAATCCTTGCGCTGAGTCGCCCGAAGGCACGGCGGATTGGCGCTCTTGTTGGCATCTCGGATCATCTGATCTTAAGGTCCATGTAGCAAAACAGGGTCCGAAAAGGAGTCGCTCCGATCGACCGGTCAACGCTGCGCGACACGATCATCAAGACCAGCTGGACGGTTGCCCTCGTCATGGGTGTCGCCCTGACGATGGACTATGTCATCAACATCGTGATCCGGCACAATCCCTCCGCCTATTCGCCGTTTGCGACCTTGCTGATCTCCACCGCCATTGCGGCGCCGCTGGTCTTTTTCCTTGTTCAGCAACGGCAGGGCCTGCTGCAGCTGCGGAGCGATCTGTCCAGCAGCCTGGCGGCCAAGGAGCTGGCGATCGATGAGGCCGAGCGTCGGCGGGCCGAGGCCGAGGACGCCCTGGAGCGGTTGCGGGAAAGCGACCGGCTCTACCGGCTTCTGTCCGAGAATCTGACCGACAATATCAACCTGTGGTCCCGGTCCGGCGAGCGCCTCTACATGTCGCCGTCAATTGAGCGGCTGACCGGCTTTACGGTCGAGGAATGGCAGACCCTGCCGCCGGAGGCGATGACCAGTCCTGAGGACTATGCGGCTGTCCAGGCCCTGGTGCGGACCCTTGTTCCCGGCGGCGAGTCGAAGATTTACGAGTACGAGAGCGCCCGCAAGGACGGCACGCCGATCTGGTTTGAGAGCACCTACAAGCGGGTGGCCGGCGCCGAGCGCGAACTGCTGGTGACGACGCGCGATGTCACCCAGCGCAAGAAGCTGGAACTGGACCTGACCCACGCCCTGGAGCTGGCCCAGGCGGCGGCTGCGGCCAAGTCCGACTTCCTGGCCAACATGACCCATGAGCTGCGTACGCCGCTCAATGCCATTATCGGCTTTGCGGGGGTTCTGCGCGGGTCCAGCACCCTGTCGGGGCGAGATGCGCGGCATGTCGGGCTGATCCAGGACGCCAGCAACACCCTTCTCAACGTCGTCAATGACGTGCTCGACTTCTCGAGGCTGGAGGCCGGCGGCGTCGAGCTGGATCCGCAACCCTTCAATCCGCTGGTCATGGTCGCCTCGTGCGTCGCCCTGATTGAGGGGCAGGCCGAGGCCAAGGGGCTGGTCCTCGCGATTTCGGCCCCCGATCATCTGTCGGCCATGCAGGCCGATGCACCTCGACTGACCCAGGTGCTCCTCAATCTCCTGTCCAACGCGGTGAAATTCACCAATACCGGCCAGGTCACCGTGGTCGTGAACCAGGTTCTGGTCGACGGCGAGGGCCTGTTGCGGGTCGAGGTGCGCGACACCGGGATCGGGATCGCCGGCCAGCAGCTGGATAGCGTCTTTGACCGTTTCTCCCAGGCCGATGCGGCGGTGTCCCGACGGTTTGGCGGCACGGGTCTTGGGCTGGCCATTTCGCGCCGGATCATCGAGCAGATGGGCGGCCAGATCGGTGTCGACAGCCGCGAGGGCGAAGGCTCGTGCTTCTGGTTCGAGATCCGGGCGCCGCTGAGCGATCTGGCGCCGGAAGCCCCGCTTGAGGATCCGGCGATCCCCGATCCTGATCAGGCCGTGCGCCTGCTGCTGGTTGAGGACAACGCCGTCAATCGCGAGCTGATCCGCATCATGCTCGAGCCTTTCGGTATCAAGGTGGACACGGCCAATGACGGCGTCGCGGGCGTCGAGGCGTTGCGTCAGGGAAGCTACGACCTAGTGCTGATGGATATCCAGATGCCGGGCATGGACGGCCTGACCGCCACCCGGCGCATCCGGGCCATGACCGACGCTCCCGGCTCGCGTACCCCGATCGTGGCCATGACCGCCAATGTCCTGCCCGACCAGGTGGCCAATTGCATCGCCGCCGGCATGGACGATCATCTGGGCAAGCCGATCAATCCGACCAGGCTGCTTGAAGCCATCGCCCACTGGTCGGGACGCGAACACGCCGAGGTAGCGGCAGGCTAATACCAACGGCCGTTGATCCCGACCTCAGAGGGTCCAAATCTGAGAATACGCCGTTACCCCGGGACTTGTTCCCGGGCCCCATGGGTCAGCTTCCTCGTGAGAGTTCTAGAGCCCTTTCCGACCTGATGGCTTCATCAGGGTCGGACGAAAAGGGCTCTAAATCATAAGTTTAGAGCGTTTTTCGATCCGATAACCGTTTCACACTTATCGGAAAACGCTCTAGTCTGCGCCGCACCTGCGGTTGCACAATGGGCCCCGGGAACAAGTCCCGGGGTGACGGGGATATAGAGCGCGAGGAGTCGAGCTCAGCGGCGCTTGGTAAAAGGCCTTCGCGACAGGTCCGGCGTTAATTTTCATCCGGCGCGCATCCGGGTGCGCGACGCCATCGTAGCTGCGTCTGTCCCAGCAACGGACCAGTAACTCCCCGGAGAAGACCCCATGAAGAAGACCATGATGCTCGCCATCGCTGGCGTGCTTGCGATCTCGTGCGGCGGTTCCGCATTCGCGAAAATGGAACATCATGCCGCAGGGCATGGAAAGACTGTAATGGTGGGCGGCGCCGCCATGTATCCCACCAAGAACATTATCGAGAACGCGGTCAACTCAAAGGACCACACGACCCTGGTCGCTGCTGTCAAGGCCGCTGGTCTTGTCGAGACCCTGTCCAGCCCCGGTCCGTTCACGGTGTTCGCCCCAACCAATGCCGCCTTCGCCAAGCTGCCGGCCGGCACCGTCGAAACCCTGGTCAAGCCAGAGAGCAAGGCCACCCTGACCACCATCCTGACCTACCACGTCGTGGCGGGCCGACTGACGGCCGCTGACATCGAAGCCAAGGCCAAGGCCAGCGGCGGCAAGGCTGTGCTGACGACCGTGCAGGGCCAGCCGATCACCGTGGCCAAGGGTCATCACGGCTGGACAATCACCGACGCCAAGGGCGGTGTCTCGAACATCACCATCGCCGATGTTCTGCAGTCCAACGGCGTGATTCACGTCATCGACACTGTGCTGATGCCCTGATCCGCCGGTTCCCGGGCCGCGCTTAAATGCGGTCCGGGGCCGCTACTTCTTCGGCGGCGGGGCCTTGGCGGGCGTCTCGCCTCTGGAGTCTGGAATATACAGGTTGGTGAGGCTCCCGGCGATCATTCCGCCCGGCTGAAAGCGATCACCATAGGCCTTGCAGGGGTCGGTCTTGCTGTCGATCTTGCGCGACTTGAGCCCCTTGGGCGTCATGATTTCAGCCGCCGTATCGGCAAAGGGCTCGGCGAATTGCAGGGCGTCGCCCATGCGCGACAAGGATGGGTCGTCGGTGCCGACTGCCATGGCCCGCCGCGCCCAGGCGATGGCGGCGATCTGGCGCTTGTCGCTGGCGGTGAGCATTTCCGCCTCGACGCCCAGTCCGCCCAGCGTGCCCGGCGCCCGCAGGCCGATGGGGCCCGGAATAAAGAAGCCCGACGCCGCCGAGGCGGCGGAGGCGATCCGGCCGGTGGGTTCGAACCAGGTGACGGCCGCGCGCACATCGGCGTCGGCCTGATCGGCCGCGACGATCTCGAACCGCTCTGACAGCTCGAAACACAGTTGCGCATCGACCTCGCGCAGCACGACGTGGCGTTCTTCCGGCGTCAGGGGCGAGCGACTGTCGGCGCCTTCGGACAGGACCGCCGGCGTCAGGGTCACGCGGCGCACGGCCTCCAGCGCTGCTGGATCGCGAAACTGGCGGATTTTTGCCCGGCCGCTCTTT
>JANOSS010000018.1:0-8096 GCA_031415995.1 Caulobacter sp.
GGTTCTGGGGAACATCGAGAGCACGCTGGAAGAAAGCTTCGAGGACGGTCTCCTTGAGCATCCGCAATATACGCGACCGCGGACGTTCGAAGGGCTGGATATCCCCGAGGTGCTGCTGTCGGGCGACCACAAGCGGGTCGCGCAATGGCGCAACAGTATGCGTGAAGAGACGACACGCGAGCGGCGGCCCGATCTTTGGGAAGCGCATCTCGCCAATCAACAGGCAAAAGGCGGCCCGACCAAGGGTAAGCCCAAAGGAGACTAAAGACATGGCGATCAACATCATCAAGCAACTCGAGCAGGAAGAATCTGCCCGTCTGCTGGCCGTCCGGGCGATCCCGGAATTCCAGGCGGGCGACACCCTGCGCGTCAACGTGAAGATCAAGGAAGGCGAGCGCGAACGCGTTCAGGCCTACGAGGGCGTCTGCATCGCCCGTTCGGGTGCCGGCATCCACGAGAGCTTCACGGTCCGCAAGATCTCGTTCGGCGAAGGCGTGGAGCGTCTGTTCCCGCTGCTGTCGCCGAACATCGAAAGCATCGAAGTCAAGCGTCGCGGCGTCGTCCGTCGCGCCAAGCTCTACTATCTGCGCGACCGTCGCGGTAAGTCGGCCCGCATCGCCGAACGCCAGACGATCCGCAAGGAAAAGGGCGCCGCCGAATAGGCTGCCCTTCCTGCGACCTGAACGAGGCCCCGGTGGAAACGCCGGGGCCTTTTTCTTTGCCGCGTTTTCTTGCCCGGTCTCGACCCATCTGGGCGAGATCGCTCTTTAGTGCGGTCGCACGCTTCTTGACAGAACCCGTCTTTGGGCTGACCGTCATGCTACCCCCACCGCCTCGGCGACGGGGTTTCAGACCGCTCCCTTCCAGGGTGTGGCCGGTTTCAAGGACCTCAGGTCTCGAAACCAAATGACAACAGGGCGCGCTCCCATGTCTCACGCGAGCGGGGCGCGCCCATTCTTGTTCTGCGGCGTCGCCAGTCGGCCACGCCCGGCAAGAAATTGTCGCCGGCCCGGCCCGGGACTGGATTTTCACGCATGATCCGCCCTATATCCCCGCCATGTCCGGCAAAACCCTTTACGACAAGATCTGGGACGCCCACGTCGTCAGCGAGGCTGATGGTGAAGCGATCCTCTATATCGACCTGCACCTGATCCACGAGGTGACCACGCCGCAGGCCTTCGCTGGCCTGCGCGCGGCCGGCCGCAAGGTGCGCCGTCCCGACCGCACCCTGGCTGTGGCCGACCACAATATCCCGACCGAGGGCCAGGCCCTGGGGGTCGACGCTGTCGCCGACGAAGAGGCCCGCCTGCAGCTGCAGACCCTGGCTCGCAACGTCAAGGACAACGGCATCGAGTTCTTCCCGATGGGCGATATCCGCAACGGCATCGTCCATGTGGTCGGGCCCGAGCAGGGCCGCACCCAGCCGGGCATGACCATCGTCTGCGGCGACAGCCATACCTCGACCCACGGCGCCTTCGGGGCCCTGGCCCACGGCATCGGCACGTCGGAAGTCGAGCACGTCCTGGCCACCCAGACCCTGCGCCAGAAGAAGTCCAGCAACATGCTGGTCCGGGTCGACGGCCAGCTGGGCCCCGGCGTCACCGGCAAGGACATCGCCCTGGCCGTAATCGGCGAGATCGGCACCGCCGGCGGCACCGGCTATGTCATCGAATTCGCCGGCGAGGCCATCTCGGCCCTGTCGATGGAAGGCCGCATGACCCTGTGCAACCTGACCATCGAGGGCGGCGCCAAGGCGGGCCTGATCGCGCCGGACGACAAGACCTACGCCTATATCCAGGGCAAGCCCGCCGCCCCCAAGGGCGCGGCCTGGCAGATGGCCCAAAATCACTGGAAGAGCTTCTTCAGCGATCCCGACGCCGTCTTCGACCGCACCGTGACGATCGACGCCTCGACCCTGGTCCCGATGGTCACCTGGGGCACCAGCCCCGAGGACGTGATCCCGGTCACCGGCAACGTCCCCGATCCGGAAAGCTTCGCCACCCCCGACAAGCGCGCCGCCGCCCACCGGGCCCTGGACTATATGGGCCTCACCGCCGGCCAGCCGATCAGCGAGGCCCGCATCGACCGCGTCTTCATCGGCTCCTGCACCAATAGCCGGATCGAAGACATGCGCGCCGCCGCCGCCGTGGTGCAGGAAGCCTTCCTGCACGGCCGGCTGGTCGCCGACCATGTCACGGCCATGGTCGTGCCGGGCTCGGGCCTGGTGAAGGAACAGGCCGAAGAAGAGGGCCTGGACGCCATCTTCAAGGCTGCCGGCTTTGACTGGCGCGAACCGGGCTGCTCGATGTGCCTGGCCATGAACCCCGACAAGCTGCAGCCCGGCGAGCGCTGCGCCTCGACCAGCAACCGCAATTTCGAAGGCCGCCAGGGCCGCGCCGGCCGCACGCACCTCGTCTCCCCCGCCATGGCGGCGGCGGCGGCGATCGCCGGGCATCTGGTGGATGTGCGAACCTTCCTTGAGGAGAGCGTCTGATGCAAGCCTTCACCCGCCTCGACGGCCGCGCCGTCCCGCTGTCGCTGGCCAATATCGACACCGACCAAATCATCCCCAAGCAGTTCCTGAAAACCGTGGAGCGCGAGGGGCTGGCCAAGGGCCTGTTCTACGACTTCCGCTTCGACGGCGAGGGCAAGCCGATCGACGACTTCGTCCTGAACCGGCCAGAGTACAAAGGCGCCAGCGTGATGATCGCCGGTGACAATTTCGGTTGTGGATCGTCGCGCGAGCACGCCCCCTGGGCGCTGATGGACTTCGGGATCATGTGCGTGATCTCGACCAGCTTCGCCGACATCTTCAACAACAACTGCTTCAACAACGGCCTGCTGCCGGTGGTGCTGGCGCCTGACGAGATCGCCGTCCTGATGGACGAGGCGCTAGGCGGCAACCACATGGTCAGCATCGACCTCGAGGCCCAGACCGTGATCTCGCCCTCGGGCAAGACCTTCGCCTTCCAGATCGATCCGGTGCGTAAGGACAAGATGCTGCGCGGCCTGGACTTCATCGGCGAGACGCTGATGCACGGCGCCGACATCGATCTGTTCGAGAGCAAGCGGGCGCTGGATCGGCCCTGGCTGGAAGTTTAGATCAACAATAGCTTGTCATCCCGGCCGCAGCGTAGCGGAGAGCCGGGACCCAGGGGCCGCCGCAATGCGCTTGGCCCCTGGGTCCCGGGTCGGCTTCGCCGCCCGGGATGACAAGTTTATGGGGCGGAAAACCATGACCCTCATCCACGCCGGCACGATCCGCATCGCGCCCGAACGCCTGGCCGACCTGCGGCCGCATCTGCGGAACCAGGTCGAGGCCACCCGCCAGGAGCCCGGCTGCCTCGACTATGCCCTGACCGAAGACCCGCTCGATCCAGGCCTGATCCGGGTCTATGAGCACTTCATGGACGAGGCGGCCCTGGCCTTCCACCGCGACACGCCGCACATGGCGACCTGGCGGGCGGCCTGCGCGGCGCTGGGGACCCATCAGCGCGACCTGTCGTCCTTCGACGTTTCCGACTACCGCAAAATCTAGGAAGCCTTCCGATGTCCACGCTTCTCCTGCTGCCCGGCGACGGGATCGGTCCCGAGGTCTGCGGGGAGGTGCGCCGTGTGGCGGCCGCGCTGACGCCAGACCTGAACGTCGAAGAGGCCATCTATGGCGGCGCCAGCTATGACGCCCACGGCACGCCGCTGACCGACGAGGTCCGTGACCGGGCCCTGGCCAGCGACGCGGTGCTGATGGGCGCCGTCGGCGGTCCGCAATGGGCCGCCGCGCCGCGCCACCTGCGTCCGGAAGCGGGCCTGCTGGGCCTGCGCAAGGCCATGGACGTCTATGCCAACCTGCGCCCGGCCTATTGTTTCGAAGCCCTGGCCGACGCCTCCAGCCTGAAGCGCGAGCTGGTCTCGGGCCTGGACATCATGTTCGTCCGTGAACTGACGGGCGGCGTCTATTTCGGCGAACCGCGCGGCATCGAGGACCTCGGCAACGGTCAGAAGCGCGGCGTCGACACCCAGGTCTATACGACGGCCGAGATCGAGCGCGTCGCTCGCGTCGCCTTCGAACTGGCCCGGGGCCGCACCAACCGCGTCGCCTCGGCCGAGAAGTCCAACGTCATGGAGTCGGGCCTGTTGTGGAAGCAGGTCGTCACCGCGCTGCACGCCCGCGACTATGCCGATGTCCAGCTGGAGCACATCCTGGCTGACAACTGCGCCATGCAACTGGTCCGCGCGCCCAAGCAGTTCGACGTCATCGTCACCGACAACCTGTTTGGCGACATCCTGTCGGACGCAGCCGCCATGCTGACCGGCTCGCTGGGCATGCTGCCTTCAGCGGCGCTGGGCGCAGCGGGCAAGCCGGGCCTGTACGAGCCAATCCACGGCTCGGCTCCCGACATTGCCGGCAAGGGCGTGGCCAATCCGCTGGCCGCCATCCTGTCGTTCGAAATGGCCCTGCGCTGGTCTCTGGGCCAGACGGACGCCGCCGACGCCCTGCTGGGCGCCGTCAAGGCGGCCCTGGACGGCGGGGCGCGCACCCGCGACCTGGGCGGCTCGCTGTCGACGGTCGAGATGGGCGACGCGGTTCTGGCCAGGCTTTAGGGCGCGGAAAGTCCTCCGCCCTGACGGGGAAGGCGATCGCGGAACGATCAGCGGAGGCCAGTGGCGGTCGGCGACTACTCCGCCGCCACGGCCTGCGCCGCCTGGCGCACGCCCATCGGGCGCAGGTTCAGGTCCTGGAACAGGGCGCTGTCCTCGTCCTGGCCCGGCAGGGGGGTGGTCAGGAGCTTGCCGCCGACGAAGATCGAGTTGGCACCGGCCAGGAAGCACAGGGCCTGCAGCTCGCGGCTCATCTCGTCGCGGCCGGCCGACAGGCGAACCATGGACCGGGGGCAGACGATGCGGGCCACGGCGATGGTGCGGACAAATTCGATCGAGTCGATGGCCTTGGCCCCATCGGCCAGCACCCGGTCGCCCAGCGGCGTGCCGCTGATCGGCACCAGGCCGTTGATCGGCAGGCTGTCGGGATGGCTGGGCAGGGTGGCCAACTGGTGCAGCAGGCTGGCGCGGTCGCGGCGCGTCTCGCCCATGCCGACAATGCCACCGCAGCAGGTGCTCATGCCGGCGTCGCGCACATGGGCCAGGGTGTCGAGGCGCTCCTGATAGGTGCGGGTCGTCACCACGTCGGCATAGTATTCCGGGCCGGTGTCGAGGTTGTGGTTGTAATAATCGAGGCCGGCGTCCTTCAGCTGTCTGGCCTGGTCGGCCGTCAGCATGCCCAGGGTGGCGCAGGTCTCCAGGCCCAGGGCCTTGACCCCGCCGATCATGGCCGCCAGCTTGGGCAGGTCGCGGTCTTTCAGCTCGCGCCAGGCCGCGCCCATGCAAAACCGTTGCGCGCCGCCGTCGCGGGCCGCGCGGGCCTTGGCGATGACGACATCGGCGTCCATCAGCTTTTCGGCCTTCAGGCCGGTCTTGAAGTGGGCGGACTGGCTGCAATAGCCGCAGTTTTCCGCGCAGCCGCCGGTCTTGACCGACAACAGCTGCGAAAGCTGCACTTCAGAGGGATCAAATCCGGCGCGGTGGACGTTGGCGGCCTGGAACACCAGCTCCATGAAGGGCTGATCGAACAGGGCCTCGACCTGGGTCAGGGTCCAGTCGTGACGGGGTTGTGCGGCGTTGATTTGCGTCATGGCGCGCACGTTTGAACCGCGTAATGCCGCTTGGCAAGTCGCCGCCGTCGCGCCATAGGCCTTAGCAGCCGAACAGCGTGCCTGCGGCCGGGCCAAGGGCCAGGATGGGAACATGGATCGAGAAATCGAGCTGAAATTCCTGATCGCCCCGGAGGCGGCCGACGCGATTCTGACCCTGCTGAGTGGCGAGGGGGGCGAGGAAAGCGCCGTTCACCAGCTGGACGCCACCTATTTCGACACCCCCGCTCACGCCCTGCGCAGGGCGGGCTTTGGCCTGCGGGTTCGCGATGGCGATGGCGGCCGCAAGCAGACCCTGAAATCGGCTTCGGCGGGCGGGATCTTCGCACGTGGCGAATGGGAGACCGCCATTGTCGGCCCCGGCCCCGACGATGCGGCTCTGGCGGCGACGCCGGCGGCGGCGGTGGTCAATGGCGAGGCCTTGCAACCGGTGTTCACCACCAGGGTCGAGCGCACGGTGCGCATGATCCGCCGGGGCACGACGGTGATCGAGGCGGTGGTGGATCGCGGCGAACTGATCGGCCAGACGCGCCGGGCCCCGGTCTGTGAACTGGAGCTTGAGCTCAAGGCCGGGTCGCCGGCGGCGCTGTTCGACCTGGCGCGTCAACTGGGGCAGCGGGTCGCGCTGCGCCTGTCGCTGGTCAGCAAGGCCGAGCGCGGCTACGGCCTGGTGGCCACCAGCCAGCCTGCGTCCGAGACGTATCGTTCGCCCGCCCAGTTGACGCCCGACATGAGCGTCGGCGAGGCCCTGCAGGCGGTGGGGCGCGCGGCCCTGTCCCAGCTATGCACCAATGTCGAGGCCCTGCGCGAGCGTCCCGGTCCCGAGGGCGTGCACCAGCTGCGGGTCGCCGCCCGTCGCATGCGGGCGCTGCTCAAGGTGTTCAGGCCGCTCTCGGCTGGACCGGAGGCCCTGGCCCTCAACCGTGAACTCAGCTGGCTGGCCGGGGAGCTGGATACTGCCCGGGACCTGGATGTCCTGATTGCCGAAGTCTGGCGACCGGCCTCGACGGATCCGCAAGCCGAGGGCGCGGCCGCCTTTGGGCGGGCGCTGCTGGCGGCCCAGGCCAGCGCCTATCTGCGCATGGAGGCGGCGCTGGAAAGCCCACGCGGCCGCGCCCTGCTGCTGGAGACCGCCGCCTGGCTGGAGGCCGGGTCCTGGACCGCCGCCCCGGACCTGGCCGCCGACCGCGACGCGCCGGCGCCCGCCTTTGCCGCCAGAATGCTCAAGCATCGTCGCAACGTTCTGGTGAAGAGGAGCGCGCACCTCGAAGACCTGGACCCGCCGACCCGTCATCGCCTGCGCCTGAAGGGCAAGACTCTGCGCTATGCCGCCGCAGACCTGGCCGGCCTGTTCCCCGAGCACCCCAAGCGCACCGAACGCTTCATTGAGGCGACCAAGGCCCTGCAGGACGCCCTGGGCCGCCTGAACGACCTGCATGTGGGCCCCGAACTGGCGCGCAGCGTAGCCCTGGCGAGCGGCGAACCCGAGGCGAGCCTCGCGGCCGGGCGGCTGGCCAGCGGCGGCGACGAGACCCGGCTGATGCGCCAGGCCTGCAAGGCCCGCGACGCCTTCGCCGACGCAAAGGCCTTCTGGTGAAGTCCGGCCCATATAAAGATATCTTTATGCGTTAATTGCCCGGAAGGGTCGCTCGCGCTATAAGCCCTGCAAGATATTCACCGACCGCAGGAGCCGACCGTGGCCGACTACATCGTCAAGGACATCTCGCTCGCCGATTACGGCCGCAAGGAAATCGCCATCGCCGAGACCGAAATGCCCGGTCTGATGGCCACCCGCGCCGAATACGGCCCGGGCCAGGTCCTGAAGGGCGCCCGCATCGCCGGCAGCCTGCACATGACCATCCAGACCGCCGTGCTGATCGAGACCCTCACCGCCCTGGGCGCTGAAGTCCGCTGGGCGTCGTGCAACATCTTTTCGACCCAGGATCACGCTGCGGCCGCCATCGCCGCCTCGGGCGTGCCGGTGTTCGCGTTCAAGGGCGAGAACCTGGTCGAGTACTGGGAATATGCCCACAAGATCTTCGAATGGCATGACGGCGGCTATCCGAACCTGATCCTCGACGACGGCGGCGACGCCACCCTGCTGTGCGTGCTGGGCCCCAAGGCCGAGAAGGATCCTTCGATCCTCAACGATCCGCAGAACGAGGAGGAAGAAGCCCTCTATGCCGTGATGAAGACCTATCTGGCCGAAAAGCCGGGCTTCTACACCGCCATCCGCAACGCCATCACCGGCGTGTCGGAAGAAACCACCACGGGCGTCCACCGCCTGTATCAGATGGCCATCAAGGGCGACCTGCCGTTCCCCGCCATCAACGTCAATGACAGCGTCACCAAGTCCAAGTTCGACAACCTGTATGGCTGCCGCGAGAG
>JANOSS010000019.1:0-13249 GCA_031415995.1 Caulobacter sp.
TCGACCAGCGGGATGCGCTGGGCGAAGTCCTGGGCCAGGCGCACCAGGGCGTCATAGATCGACTGGTCGCCGTGCGGGTGGAAGTTGCCCATCACCTCGCCGACCACCTTGGCGCACTTGCGCGCGGCGGCCTCCGGGTTCAGGCGCATGTTGTTCATCGCGTACAGCACGCGACGGTGGACGGGCTTGAGGCCGTCGCGCACGTCCGGCAGGGCCCGCGAACTGATCGTCGACAGGGCATAGGCCAGATAGCGGCGCGACAGGGCTTCTGTCAGCGGCTCGTCAAGGATGCGGTCGCCGTCGCCAGGACCGCCGGGGGGAAGGACAGGTTTGTTCATGGGGAGGAATCGTTACCGGAGCCGTACCCTACGGCATGATGATTGTCAGTTGAATCACCATTTGAATCCGCTCTCCCCGGCGAAAGCCGGGGTCCAGATCGAACCCGCCAGCGATAGCATTTTCCACTCCGCCCGAAGACGCGTCATCCCAAAACATTCAGGCTGAACCTGGGCCCCGGCCTGCGCCGGGGAGAGCGGAGTTTAGGGTCCATGCCTAGACGGTCGCCAGACGAGGATTTCCGGCTTCGACCGCCAGCCTGGCGCGCGTGGTCAGCTTGCCGTCGCGCCGGGTGATGGCGTCCAGCACCTTGAACTCCGTCGTCCAGCGCTGCGGCGTCACCTCGCAGATGGCATAGCCGCGCTGGGCATTGTTGAACTTCAGCTGCGGATTGACCGCCTGGATCTTCGCCATGTCCTCGCGCTGATCGACACCATCGCCACTGGACGAGATCGAGGTGATGACAAACTCGGTCCCGATCGGTGCGCCTTCAGGATTGGCGCCGTCCAGGTGCAGCTCGCCGGCATAGTTCTGGTGCTCGTCGCCGGTCAGCACGATGGGGTTGGAGACCTTCCGATCACGGATCGCCTTCAGCAACCGGCCGCGCGGCGTGCGATATCCAGCCCACGAGTCGGGATTGACCGCCGTTCCCTCCCCGGGCTGGCGATCCAGATCCATGACCATGATCTGCTGGGCCAGCACGTTCCAGGTCGCCTTGGAGTTGGAGAGGCCGTCGATCAGCCACTTCTCCTGCTTCAGGCCCAGCACCTCGGCCTTGGCTGCCTCGATCTCGGCGCAGGTCCCGAACTTGTCACCGCAGGGCTGGTTGCTGCGGAACTGGCGGGTGTCGAGCAGGTTCAGATCCATCAGCCCGCCAAAGCTGGCGCGGCGATAGAGCTGGATCGTTGTGCCGACGGGAAAGCTGCTGGGCCGCAGCGGCATGTTCTCGAAATAGGCCTGGACCGCCGCCTGCCGGCGCAGGTTGAAGATCTTCGGGTCGACGCCATCCTGGTCCAGGTCAGTGACCCAGTTGTTGTCGATCTCGTGGTCGTCCCAGACCACGAACCACGGTGCCGCAGCGTGGGCGGCCTGCAGGTCGGCGTCCATCTTGTACTGGGCGTAGCGGCGGCGATAATCGTCGAGGCTGTAGATCTCGCCGCCGAAATGCTGCCGCACGTTCTCGACCGGGCCCCTGGGACCGTTCCAGACGCGGTTGCCGCGCCCCTCATAGATGTAGTCGCCGTAGCAGAACACGAAGTCGGGATTGTCCTCGGCCAGTCGGCGGTGGGCGGTGTAATAGCCCTGCTCGTACTGTTGGCAGCCGGCGACGGCAAACCGCACGCGGTCCACGGTCGAGCCCAGGGCCGGCGTCGTGCGCGCCCGGCCCGCCAGACTGCGTTCCCTGCCCGTCACAAAGCGGTACCAGTAGTCGCGGCCCGCCTCCAGGCCGCCGACCTCGACGTGCACGGCATGGGCCAGTTCGGGCATGGCCACCGCGACGCCCTTGGCGACCACGGTCTTGAAGCCGGCGTCGGCGGCGACTTCCCACGACACTTCCACCGGCTGGGTAGGCATGCCGTGGCCGATCTCCAGCGGCTCCGGCGCCAGACGCGTCCAGATCACGAAACCGTCCGGCTGCGGATCACCCGAGGCAACGCCCAACTGGAACGGATAGATCGAATAGACCGGCTGGGCCATGGCCCGGCTGCTGATCAGCGGGATCGACAGGGCGGTAGCGGCGACGGCGCCAAATGCGGCCAGAGCACGCCGGCGCGACAGGGCGTAGCGATCGAGCAGGATGGACATCGGCGACTCCTTGAACAGACTTGGCGATATCGCGCCTCTGTGACGGTTCTTAAAGCCGTCCCGCCTCGCCCAGCCGATCCAGCAGCCATGTCCGCGTCGGCGGCAGCGGCCGGTTCAGCGGGCCAAACACGAACTGCTCCAGAAAGTGGCCGGTGATGTCCAGCCCCGCCTGAACGTCGCCCTGCGCCAGCCCGCCCTGGGCCGACAGCAGGAACGGCGGCAAGGGCAGGAGCTTGTCCTTGTAGGGCGCGCCCGCCGCGCGGCTGACCGCTCGGCCCGTGCGGGGGCTGACATAGATCAGGTCATCGAACGAACCGGAGGCAGCACACTTGGACAGGTCCAGACCAAACCCCAGCTCCTGCAACAACCCCGCCTCATAGCGCACATAGACCGCCGGCCAGATGTCGGGGATCTGCAGCACGCCGATCAGGGCCTCCAGCGCATGGAAGGCGCCGGGATGGGCCTCGCGCTCAGGCAAGGCGCCGGCGGCCAGCGCGGCGGCCGACGACAGTCCGGCCAGGGCCAGCGGATCGTCGAACAGCGACGCCACCCCCATGCCCATCGGCTCCAGCGTCGCCGCGCCCAGCTGGTCGGACATCCGGGCCCGATAGCGGGCGATGACCCGCGAACCCGGCTGCAGGAACGGCTTCATCCGCCGCGAGGCCGCGCCCGCAACATGGGCGGCGAACTTGCCGTGCTGCTCGGTCAGCAGCTCGACGATGGCCCCCGTCTCGCCATGGATGCGAGCCGACAGCACCAGGGCCTCGTCTTCCCATTCCATCTAGGCCTTCGTCCCCCAAGCCACGACCTTTTCCAGCACCGGCCGCCAGTCGGCCTCGACCGTCAGGCCGATCACGTCGCGCAGGGTGGCTTCCAGCTCATCGACCGACAGGTCGCGCTGCTCGACCAAGGCGCCGGTCTGATCACGATGGGTCAGGCGATTGTTCTTCAGGGCGTAGCGCGCGGTCGGCGTCGTGCGTCCCACCGTCATGCTGAAGGTGAAGTGCGACGAGGGATGGGTGTAGGTGAAGTAGTTGACCTGTTCGTAGTCGACATCGGCCCAGGCGCCCTTGGCCACCTGGTAGAGCGGCGCCCACTTGCCCGACAGATTGGCCTGAACCTGCCGCTCGGCCACGCCGTCGTGGCCGGCGTCGACGATGCGGAGCTGGCCGTTGGGGCTGTCCTGGATCTCGTCGGAAAACAGGCGCAGCGGCGCGGTCAGCACGCAGCCGCCAAAGCCGGCGTCAGCCAGCCAGGTCTCGCCGTCGATCTCCACGCCCAGCACCATGTGCGAGCGCGGCCTGGGCGGCGCTCCGACCGGCGCCATCCACAGCACCCGGGCCATCAGTCCCTCGACCCTGAAGCCGACGGCGGTCAGCACCCGCTTGAGAAGACCGTTCTGTTCATAGCAATAGCCCCCCCGCCCGGCTCCGATCAGCTTGGCGTCGATGGTCGCCGGATCGATCGAAATCCCGCGCGCCAGCAACACATCCAGGTTCTCGAACGGGATGGCGTCCGGGTGCTTCTGGGTGATGGCGCGCAGCACGGCCAGCGTCGGCTCGCGCGGGCCGTCATAGCCGATCCGCGCGAAATAGGCGTCGAGGTCGACCGCCGGAGCGGCCGGGGCAAAGGCGTTGTCGATCTGGCTCACTGGGGCCGATATTCCCGGTATGTTCTCAGCCGTTAGGACAGCCTGCCAGCGATCAAGTCAAGAGCCGCGCCGCTGTCAGGGCGGCGCGGTTTGATGTCAGACGTCGAAGTCCAGGCCCATGGAACTGAACAGGCCGCGTTCCTCGGCCCAGTTTTCCTTGACCTTGACGTGCAGGAACAGGTGCACCTTGCGGTCGAGGATGTCGCACAGCTCCTCGCGCGAGGCCTGGCCGATCCATTTCAGGGTCTGGCCGCCCTTGCCCAGCACGATGGCGCGCTGGCCGTCGCGTTCGACATAGATGGTCTGCTCGATGCGGGCGCTGCCGTCGGCGCGCTCCTCGAAGGCGGTGGTCTCAACCGAAGCGGCGTAGGGCAGCTCCTCGTGGACGCGCAGATAGATCTTCTCGCGGGTGATCTCGGCGGCCAGCAGGCGGGCCGGCAGGTCGGCGGTCTGGTCTTCCGGATACAGCCACGGGCTTTCCGGCATGGCGGCGGCCAGACGCTCCATCAGGTCGTCGACGCCCGCGCCGGTGGCGGCGCTGATCATGAAGACCTCGGAATAGACGCCGGTGTCGAACAATTCCTGCGTGACCTTCAGCAGGGTGTCGCGCTTGACGCCGTCGATCTTGTTCAGCGCCAGGATCACCTGACGATTGGCGGTCTTCAGGCCTTCGATGATGGTCTGGACGTCCTGCACCGAGCGGTGCTCGGCGGGCGTGGCCTTGTTCTCGTTCGAGGCCAGCTCGGCCTGGACGTCGATCAGGTGGACGGTGACCTCGGCCTGTTCCGAGCCATTCCAGGCGGAGCGGACCATGGCGCGGTCCAGACGGCGGCGCGGGCTGAAGATGCCGGGGGTGTCGACCAGGATGATCTGGGCGTCGCCGTGCATGGCCACGCCGCGCACCGGAAAGCGCGTCGTCTGCACCTTCTGGGTGACGATCGAGACCTTGGCCCCGACCATGCGGTTGACCAGGGTGGACTTTCCGGCATTGGGCGCGCCGATGATCGCGGCGAAACCGGCCCTCGTCGTTGGGGGGCGGGTGGTCTTTTGAGGTGTTGTGTCAGTCATTGCGCGTGCGTGTAGCACAGCGGGGCCGGGATTCCTCCCCCTGATGGGGAAAGGCCGCTAAGGACAGAGGTTCGGCGGGGTGAGCGGTGGCTACAATAGTCGGTGCGGGGTGGTTTGCGGACCATGGCTGAGAACTAACTGCAACGTCGCGCCACTCGACGAAGAGGTTCAGCCCGACCGACGTACCATGGCTCTCCCATGGCGTTTGGAGCGTCAATTTCCAGTTCCGCCGAAGTCGCCAGTGATTGCAGAACTTGCTCGGTCACTTTCACACGCCCTTCCAAATGGCCATCGACTAGGCGAGTGCGAAGCTTGACGGGCGTCGCCCCTACAATGGTCATTGGGGTCGCTCGGGACAACGAAATCTCCCCGTCGCCGAAGTAGTCCAAAATCAGCTCGCCCTGATCACATGTCGCGCGAAAAAGCAGAGCTTTGTAGTTCCACGACAGGAACAATGCGGTGGGTATCCGGCTTCCGTCGCCTAGAGCCTCTCTCGCGACCCATTGGTCTTCCCTACCAGCGAGCGCGGGCGTTGAGCTCAGCGCTATAGCGGCCGCCGTGAGAATCGGTGTTGCGAACTTGAACATGTCGGTCCCTAGTCGCCGTTCGTATGCATTATGCAGAGCCCTCAGGTTGGTAACAGTCTTCTGCATCCGGCCGGTATGCGGACGCTCGGCGTCCCGCGCATCCTCAGATCTCCTGAGGGCTGCAGCGTGCCGGTCTGTCCTGGTTGGTCCGCCGACACCGGTCTTCGACCGGCCGCTCGGCGGCGGCCCGCAGGGCCGTCCTTGACCAACCTGGACAGACCGGCGATCGTCTCGCCGTGAGATTTAAGGATGGCTCCCTTCGGCGCGAAGGCGGGCGGGGCGCGTGATTGAACCTTCTCCCGGAGGGAGTAGGAGGGGCCCGCCGCGTAGCGGTGGGAGGTTGAGGGGTTACGCTGCCAGCCGGCGTGCCGGCACGCCGTCTGACGCCGTAACCCCTCGCCTCCCACGCCTGCGGCGCGGGTCCCTCCTCTCCCTCTGGGAGAGGGTTGGGGAATGAGGATTGGGCGCGCTGTATCCCCGTTCTTTTGAAAACAAACCCTAACCCGATCAACGTCTTGTAAAAAACTTGATCGCGCCCATCAGACGCGCTCAAACCGCCCCCATAATCAATCTCACCTGACAGCACGGGAAGGGCGCACGTACGGCGACCGTTGCGGCTGTCAGGGGTGGTCGAGCGGGAAGCGTCCGTCGGCCGTCGTCTGAAGGCCCGATGGGGTCTGGCGGAGCGGAGCGGTCCTTGCGGGGGCCGAACGTGTCGAGGCCAGGCCCGGACCGCCGGGAACTCCCTTTGGCGACGCCCGCACGAAGCGCAACAGGCATGGGCTGAAATCGCCCATGCGGTCTGGACGGGGTCGCTATCCCCTCCACCCGTCGGGGGCCTAACGTCGGAAGCGGGTTAAAACCCCGCGCCCCGAGGGCTCACCGGATAACGATCACGCGGAGCGTCTGTCTTCGTCGAAACGGTACTTCTACAAACCCATCCTCCGGGCGAGGCCCGGACGCTCCGCAGCCCTTCCCACCCACTCGGCGGTTTCCGCGCGAGGGCGCGAACACGTGCCCCCTGCTCCGCCCCTTCCCGATCCAGCCGCGCCTTGGGGTGACCTGACCCGCGCTAGGGATTGGCCAGCCGCAGGACGGGCAGCAACAGGTGGATCCACAGCAGCGCCAGCAGATAGGCGCAGGAGGCCATCAGGAAGAGCGGCATGTAACCCGTGCCATTCGTCAGGAGTATGCCGGCCAGTTGCAACACACCCATACCGGCGAGATTGCCCGCCAGAGCGCCCAGGCTGGTGATGGTGCCGACACGCTTGGCGGGAATGACATCGGTGATGATCCCGAACACATTGACCGAGAAGCCCTGGTGCGCGGCCAGGGTCATGCCCAGAAGTCCGACGGCCAGCCAGTAATTGTCGACATAGAGCACCAGCGGCACGGGAACCACCAGCACGGCGCAGACCAGCATCACCGTCTTGCGGGCGCGGTTGACCGACCAGCCCGAGGCGATCAGCCGTCCAACGATCGCGCCGGTGATCAGCGAGCCGCTGGCGGCCATCAGATAGATTACGGCCAGCGGAACCGCGAACTCCTTGATGCTGAGGCCAAACACCCGGTGGAGCAGGTCCGGCGTCCAGAACAGCAGGAACCACCAGACCTGATCAAACAGCGCCTTGGCGCCCATGATCGCCCAGGTCGCCCGGTCCTTGAGAACCTCGCTCCACTTGACCTTGGCGGGGGCCACAGCCTTTTCGGGCTCGGGCGCATTGAGGGCTGCGGCGTTCCAGGCTCCGGTCAGGAACCAGACGGCGACCCAGACCAGGCCCAGGCCGCCCACGATTGTGAAGGTGTGTCGCCAACCCACGGCGGCGGCCAGGAACGGCACGAACAGCGGGGTAACGACCGCGCCCAGATTGCCCGCCGCGTTGAGGATGCCGATCGCCATTGACCGCGACTTGGCCTCGAAGGCGGTGGCGATGGTCTTGATGCCGACCGGCGTGCCCAGGGCCTCGGTCGCGCCCAGAGCGATCCGCGCCAGGGTGAACTGTCCTACCGTATGGGCGAAGGCATGGGCCATGGCCGCCAGGCTCCAGGACCCCACGGCGAAGGGGTTTGCAAACTTCAGACCAACCCGGTCGATGAACCAGCCGACGAACAGATAGGCCACCGCCGCCGAGAGCTGAAACATCGCCGCCAGGTGACCATAGTCGGCGTCGGTCCAGTTCAGATCCTCCTGCAGCATCGGCTTGAGGATGGCGATGATCTGCCGGTCGGCATAGTTGAGGATGCTGGCCGCGATCAGCATGATCAGCAGGAACCTGCGGTCGATCTTGAATATCGGCATGGCCATCAGAGGCTCCGCAGGGATTGGAACAGGTCGGACCGGTCGGCGCCGGCGCGATGGAAAACCGGCGGCTGACCGAACGGCGCGGCGATCTCGACCGACTGACCGCCATCGAAGGTCTCGCCCGACCAGAGGTGAATCCAGCCTGCGCCCGTCGGCAGATAGACCGAGCGGGCGCTCACACCGGCCTCCAGCACCGGTGCGACCAGAAGATCACGACCGAACATATACTGCGTCTGCTCGGTATAGGTCCTGGGGTCGTCCTCATGGTGCAGGAAGAGCGGCCGTTGCAGCGGCAACCCCTCCTCCGACGCCTCAACCCGCAGGTCGCGGATATAGGGCGCCAGGTGGCGATAGACCCGGGTCATGCGGGCGAAGTGAGCCAGCACCTGCGGGTCCTGATCCAGTTGCAGGTTCTGATCGGGCCGGTTGCCCTCGTGCGAGCGCATCACGGCCGTGAACGCCGCCATCTCGCTCCAGCGCATCAAGAGTTCGGCGGTCCGGACATTGCCGAACAGACTGGTGTAACCGCCGATATCGCTATGGTGATAGGCGTTGCCCAACAGGCCCGAGGAGAGCGCAGCGCAGACCACCGTGCCGATGCCGTCGTGGCGCGTAAAGTCTACCGACTGGTCTCCAGCCCACAGCAGCGGGCAATAGCGTTGAACGCCGCTGTAGCCGGCCCGCATGAAAAATACCGCCTCGCCCGTCTTGCCACGCCGCTCGACGGCGTCGGCATTGACCTTGGCCCAGATGGTCGGCCAGGCGTTGTGCATCAGCATGCCGTCGACGCCGTTGGCCAAGCGCACATCGCTGGGCAGGTACTCGCCGAAATCGGCCATCCAGCCTGACAGGCCGAAGTCCAGCATCTCCTTGCCGATGATGGTGTCGGCGAACCAGTCGGCGGCCTCGGGATTGGTGAAGTCGACCACGCCGCAGTCGAACTCGCCGAAGTCGACCAGATAGGTCTCGTCGCTATCCTGGCGCAAAGCGAGGTAGCCGGCTTTTTCGGCGATCGGGAACAGCGAGCCGTCGACGCAGAGATAGGGGTTCACATAGCCCAGAAAGCGGATGCCCTGCTGGGCCAGTTCGCCGATCCTGCGGTCCAGGCCCGGATAGCGCTCGGCGTTCCACTTCCAGTCCCAGAACAGGCGCTTGCCGAACGAGGTGATGCGCAGACCCACCCAGTCCTCGCACCACAGACCCGACAGCGCCGCGCCCGAGGCGACGTAGGCTTGCAGCCGATCAAAGCTCGCGTCGCCCTGCTTGAGGCCGACGATGGCCCCGTTCAGCACCCAGTCGGGCAGCGGCGGTTGACGGCCAAAGCGATCGGACAGCGCACCAACCAGGGCCACGAAGGTCTCGGCGGCGAAGAACTCTATGCGCTCGGGGACTTCCCAGACCTCGATCTCGTGGAAGTCGGCATGGCGGAAATCGAAAGCCGAATAGGCCGTGGTCTCGACGTGCAGCGCATAGCGGCGCGACGAGATGAAGGTCGGCTGCGGATAGTTGGTGTGGAAATAGTCACCGCCGGCTCCGGCCTGATCGGCCATCCAGGTCAGTTGGGTCGACTTGTCCCGACCAACGCCCGGCTCGGACGTCCACAGCGGGAAATGACGGCCGCGCATGTCGAAATAGGAGAGCTGCTCGCCGCCGCCCCAGACGTTTTCGCCAAGCTCGGCGGGTACGCGCAGCCACAGGCGGTTGATGGGTTTTGCGCCGGCCGCAAAAGTCAGGCGGCCATCTTCGCAGACCTCGGCCGTCAGAAGCTCAGGGCCACCGTTGGTCGCGGCGAAACCAATGCGAACACGCCCATCGCCTTTAGACGGCGTCGCCGAGCGCAGGGCGATCCGCTCACTGACATAATCAGAGATCGCGAAGTTACCGCGCTGCATCTGCACCTCGGCCTCGCCGCGCCCGATGAACAGGCATGGCGCGTCCGGCGCATGGCGCAAGACTGTCCGGCCGGCGGCCTGGATCTCGAAACCATCCGCGAGGGCGATAAGCTTGAGCACGTCTTTACTCCGCACGGCGGGTGCATCGTCACGCGATACGATCTGAAAAAGAACGGGCCCGGCTTGGGGAAAGGTCGCCGGGCCCGTTTTGCAGGATAGGAGTCCTAGAAGAGGTTGTAGCGGAGGCTCGCGCCGAAATAGCGCTCGGCGTCACGCGGCGTGATCTGCCGCAGGAACGACGCACCGTTGGGGATGCGATTGATGACGAACTGCTGGTCGGCCAGGTTCTTGCCGATCAGAGCCAGGCGCAGCCTGTTGTCCTTGCTGACAAAAGCGACGCTGGCGTCGATGGTGCCATAGCCCTTCTGGACAGCGTTGGGGTTCTGATTGAAGTCAAAACCCATCTTGCTCTGATATTGCGCGCCGACATTGAAATCCAAGTCGAACTTCCGCCCTTCCAGCGGCACAAAGTAACTCGTGCTCAAAGAGACCTTGTGCTTGGACGACAGCGGCAGCGGTTTGCCGTTAATCGCCAAGGCCGGGCAGGCCCCGATGGGCGGGCATTTGAACTTGTCGATCTTGGCGTCGATATAGGCGTAGCCGCCGTTCAGACGCAGGTTTCGGATCGGCTCCAGTGTGAAGTCAGCTTCGAATCCCTGGGTCTTGACCGTGCCGGCATTCGTGAGGCGCGAAACCACCGTGGTGCCGATCAAATCCAGGTTCGTGGCCTGGAAGTTGTCATAGGTCGTGTTGAACGCCGACAGGTTCAGGATCAGGCGGCCGTCCAGAAGACGCGACTTGGCGCCGAGCTCGTAGGCGTCCGAGGTTTCCGGCGCGATGCCGAAGTTATCGTTGGCCTGCATGTTGAAGAACACGTTCATCGCCGGGCCCTTGTAGCCCCGCGTATAGCTGCCGTAGGCCAGGATGGTCGGCAGAACATCGTACTGCAGGCCAACCTTGCCCGACCAGCCATCAGCCTTGGTGCCGCCCGTCCCCGAGAAGGTCGGGTTGACGCCGCTGAGGCCCGCCGCGCCCGAGGTGCGCAGGCGACGATGGACGAACTCGATCTTGTCTTCTGTCCAGCGGCCGCCAACGATGCCGCGCAGACGTTCGGAGAAGTTCAACGTGCCCTGCCCGAAGGCTGCGTAGTTGGTCAGGGTCGCCGAGAACTCGCCAATGCCCTGGTTGGCGGCATAGGTCGAGGAACCCGGCGCGCAGGGCGTTGCCGCACCCAGAGCGCCCAGGGTCACCGGCGCCAGGGTTGAACTGGTGCAATTCGTGACCGTACGGGTGAAGTAGTTGCTCTCCCAAGTATGGTAGTAATAGAGCCCGCCAACATATTCGAAGAACTGGCCGGTCGGGGAAGCGAGCCGCAGTTCCTGCGTGAACTGGTCGAAGTTCAGCCGTCCATAGTCAGCCGTGCGGATGTCAGCCGTCAGGGCTCCGGTGGCCACGTATTTCGGGGAGTCGGAGCGGAAATCACCATCCCGCGACTGCTGGTTCTTCCAGTTGCGGTAGGCCGTGATCGAGGTGACCGTATAGTCGCCCAACGAATAGTTCACCTGGGCCGAGAAGCCGCTGTTGATGTCCTTGGTCGACGGCGACTGGTCGTTATCGATGTCCTTGTTGCCGGCGCCCGGCGTCAGCGGCTTCAGCGAAGGCGAGAAAACGGCGTCGTTATAGGCGCTCGAAAACACAGTGCCGATGCTGTCGGCATAGCCGGTGTCGACGTTGTGCGAATAGTCGGCGATCAGATCGACGGTGAGGTCTTCATTCGGCTCCCAGCGCAGGCGACCGCGCAGGCCATTGTGCTCGTAGCCATTCACGTCCTCGCCATTGAAGACGTTCTTGCCGTTGCCGTCATAGTGGCTGAAGAAGCCAGCCAGCGACCCGGCCAGCGTATCCGAGAGTGGACCCGAGATCGCACCGCGCAGCCTATACTCGTTGCCCTCGTAGTAGGAGGCGTCGACATAGCCGCCCATTTCTTGCTTCGGCGCGCGCGTGATCAGGCTGATCACGCCGGCGGAAGCGTTCTTGCCGAACAGTGTGCCTTGCGGCCCACGCAGGATTTCGATGCGCTCCAGGTCCAGGAAATCGGCGGTGGCCTGGCCGCTACGGGCATAGACCACGCCGTCGACAACGGTCGAGACCGAAGGCTCAACGCCCGAAGCGAATGAGACAGTGCCCACGCCACGCACGGTCAGGGCCGAGTCCTTGTTGGTGTTGCCCTTCCTGAAGGTCAGGGACGGCGCCATCTGGATCAGCTGTTCGGCCGAGTTGACGTTGGCGCGCTCCATAGCTTCACCGCTGACGACACTGATGGAGATCGGAACCTTCTGCAGATTTTCCGAACGCTTCTGTGCGGTGACGATCACTTCGGCGATGACCGGCGCGTCGTCATTGGACTGGGCCAGGACCGGTGTGGCAGCGAAGCCGCCCAGAACCAGCGTCGTGAGCGCCGTACCGACCAGCATGCGTGCGCGTTTCGTGTGAATGTTCATATCGCAATTCCCTCCCGCTGTTTAATTCCTACCTCATGGATAGGTGTTTCCGCCTCTTGATGAGGCGTTGGTCTTTCTAGAAAAACTGAGTGGCCTTTCAGGCCCCTCCGCCTACGTCATGCCGACTTCCTCTGTTGCCGCAGGAAGTCGGCGACCTGATCGCCAACGAGACCCAATTGCCCCGCAACCGCGGGGTCGTCGCAGGATCCGTCGTCGCCAAGGCGACACGCCGAACTGTTGATCGCCGCAGCCAGCGGCGTGGGCCAGCCCCGCAGCGCATGCACGATCGACCGCAGGGCGGATATCGTGCTGCCGGTCGCCTGCCAGCCGTAGGCGGTGACCACCAGACCCACCGGCATGCCGCTGAGATAGACCCGACTGTCGCGCGCGGTTTCCTCCAGGAGGTCGAGCGCATTCTTGATCATGCCCGAGACGCTGCCGTGATAGCCGGGTGAGGCGATCACCAGGCCGTCAGCACGGCGCACCGTCTCGACGAACTGGATCTCCTCGGCCGTGCGCCGGGGCGCCTTGGGCACATAGATCGGCAGCCGCGCCAGGAACTCGCCACCGAACATCTGGGTGTCGACGCCATGCGCGCCGATGGCCCTCATCGCGATCGCAAGGGCGCGCTCGGTCGACGACGAACCGCCGGCTGTGCCGCCGATGCCGACGACGAAAGGCCGGCTCCCGGCGTGGTGATCGTTGGGGGCGTGCACTAGACCAGCGGCCCGTGATCGATGTGGGGCAACACATGGCGGGCGAACAGGTCGGCCTCGGCCGCGTGCGGATAGCCCGACAGGATAAAGGCCTCAATGCCCATGTCGCGATAGTCGTTGAGCTTGGCCAGCACCTGGTCGGGATCCCCGACGATCGCCGCCCCGCAACCCGAACGCGCCCGGCCCACACCCGTCCAGAGATTGGCTTCGGCATAGCCGTCATCGGCGGCGCTCTCACGCAGCGCGGCCTGGGCCTGCACACCGACCGAGGCCGAGTCCAGCGACTTGGCGCGGATGGCCGCGCCGGCGCTGTCTTCCAGCTTGCTCAGA